>JAEUUY010000004.1 GCA_016787225.1 Chitinophagales bacterium | reverse complement strand
ATATTATTGGAAGCTGTTTTTACTTCTCTAATTTTCAACATAATTTACCTTAGTGCGACAAATGCCGCACTAAGGTAAATGTAAAACATTTGATATCAATACATTAAGAAAAATTGAAACTTTAAGTGGACAAGTCAGGAGATTACAAAAACAAGTGAAGTCAATTTAATACGATAATTCCATACCCTTCTCCTTAAGAAATTTTTTAGCTTGCTTGTACTTTGGATAAAACGTTTCGACTAGCCGCCAAAATTCCACAGAATGATCGTGATGTACTAGATGACAAAGTTCGTGTATGATCACATAATCTATCACCCAAAGGGGAGCGAATAGGGTATGTACCGATATCGTTATTTCACCTCTATTGGAGCACAAGCCCCAAGTGGTAAGATTATTTTTTAGGTTTACATTTGTTATCCTGCCTTGAATAGTCACTTGATTCCAATATCGAACACGATTTTCGACGATATGGCTATATTGCTTAACTATCTTCTTAATAAAACTTGATTTTGTCTTTTCGGACCATGCATTCGTCCAAAAAATCTCTCTATTTTCGAAATTTATTGGAGCGAGTCCATATTCAGCCGAATTTATGACCTGAAAGGGTTCATTCATTATGGAGACAATCTTATTTTCAAATAAACTTTTCCTTTTGAGCCACTTAGGTTCAGCCTCTAGCTTCTGCTGAATCATATTCAAAAGCTCCAGCTTATACTTATTTATGGTATCCGGGTTGGTATATCTATTCGGTAGGGTCATACTGATTTTACTACCACTAATTCGGTAGCTGTGATTTTTAACCTTTTTCAAGTATAAAAACACTTCTTGTTCGGTGTCTTGGACGGTCAGTATTTCCTTGGAGTATAGCACTTTGAATTATTGTCTTGATTTTATCGAAACATGTTATATTTGCCTGTAAAATTATAATTCCAATGATAAAGCCATTAGCTACATTATTAACAATATGGGGATCAATAATGTTCATCATTACTTTTTTTGTATATCTCAATAGTCCATTGAATATAGAGTATAATAATGCGGTAAAATACTCTATGGTCAATTCAGGTGTTGCCTTATCGTTTGCTATTTCTAGCCTTATCTTGATTGCTGGAATAGTATTATTGAAGGTCAGTAGAGTACCTAGATACGTTTAAAAAACAGTGGATAGCATGTCCTATGATTTCGGCAGAGCTAAGCAAAGCTTGAGTTCTATAGCTGTAGTCAAGCAAGATATTTTCGAGCATTCCTATAAAGCATTCGATTTATTGAGAGAATGTTCATCGGAATCGGCTCATGTATTAGAGGAAGATGTGTCCAAAGTAGATAAACGAGTTCTTGTTGAATTTCAAGATGTCAATCGCAATGAGTTTTGGCTGAGATTTGGGGGAGATTTACTGATATTTTCTCTTCACTCCAATGTGTTCTCCTTTGATCGATCGCATTCATTATTCAATACAAATTATATAGCTGAGAATCATTCACGAGCATATTTCTGTATGATAGAGGTATTTAATTTTTTAAATGATTCTGTGAAATACAATAGAATGAGAGATATAGGAGAGCTCGTGTGTAGAATATTTATCAATCGAGAAAATAAATTTTTTATCGAGGGTATGGGAGCTATAGGATCTTTATTTACAGATTTACCTAATCAAATATTTGAAAAAAATATGGTAAATCAGGTGGTAGAAAATTGTATAGTTACTAGCATTAATTACGACCTATGGGCGCCGCCATTCAATGAAGTGAGATTTATACCATTATATGAAATGGTAGAGAAAAACGGCGACTCACCGCGTAGGACATCTAAAAGGCTTGGCTTTGAGACAGGAGGAATAGCCGCTAGTCCGCAGATGAAAGTGAATAATGAATCTTAGTTGAGTGTAAATTAAAATATTGAAAATTATTGGCTCATTGTCGATCTATTTTAATTCTAGGCTTTTTGTAATGTATCGAACACACAAAATATATGATTTAAAATGAGCCTTAGTGTTGCAAATTAATAGTAAATAGTAAAGTAATTTAATGAATTATTACGTCAAGGAAGAACCCATAGTGCTCAAAGAGTATGGAAAAATTATCCAAAAGCTTGTCATGCATGCCAAGTCAGAAGAGGATAGAGAGAAAAGAACCAAAATGGCATTTGCAATTGTGGACTTCATGGCGCAGCTAACTCCTGCGAGTAAATCCACAGAAGATTATCTCAAAAAACTTTGGGATCATCTCTATTTCATAGCTGATTATGAGTTAGATGTCGATGCTCCTTACGAGATAGCCAAACGAGAGTTTATTGTGCCAACTCCAGAGCCGCTAGCTTATCCATCAGGGCATAATAAGTTCAAACATTATGGCAAGTATATCGTAGAGTTTATAGAAGAGGCGAAAAATCAATCAGAAGACCATAGAAAAGTCATAGCGGGTCCGATTGCTAGCTATATGAAATTGGTTCACAAAACATGGAATAACGAAGTAGTAAACGATGCTATTGTTAAGAATGATTTGTTTAACATTTCCTCGGGTATGCTAGAGATGGCAGATGATGAGTCAATAAGACATTTGCTACCAAAAGGAAAGACTACAAACAATTCTAATCAGAATAGAAATAATTCTAATAATAAGAAAAAGAAGAAGAAAAAGGGCGGAGGTCATAATCAAGGGAATAGACCCAACAATAATTTTCAGCATAAAAAATAGACAGATTTTTACTTTATGTGAATAAAGTTGAAGAGTTTCATTTTTTTAAACTGCTTTCTTGTTTACCTTTGTTTTATCAATCTAATTAAAAAACTTATACGTAAAATTAAATAAGTTAAATCGTAGTATGTCTGTATTCGAAATTAATGGAGGTAAAAAACTCAGCGGAGAATTAGTGCCGCAAGGGGCTAAGAACGAAGCTTTACAAATAATATGTGCTGTTTTATTGACCGATGATGAGGTCACTATTCACAACATTCCTGATATACGCGATGTCAATAATCTTATCGACCTGCTGGCATGCATGGGAGTAGAGGTTCAGAGAGTTTCTAGAAGTATTTGTAAATTTAGAGCCCACAATATCAATCTCGACTACCTAACCACCGATGAATATAAGGTAAAAGGAGCTGCCCTTCGTGGATCAGTCATGGTTTTAGGGCCTTTATTATCAAGATATAGAAAAGCTTTCTTACCTAAACCTGGCGGCGACAGAATCGGTCGAAGACCTATTGACACGCATCTTTTGGGCTTTGAAAAATTAGGTGCTCGTTTTGAGTTTGATGACAATTCAGATTTCTTTACTATCAATGCAGAGAAGCTAACGGGTGGCTATATGCTGCTCGATGAGCCTTCCGTTACTGGTACAGCGAATATCATCATGGCTGCTGTAATGGCATCTGGCAATACCACGATTTATAATGCAGCTTGTGAGCCTTACTTGCAGCAGCTATGCGCTATGCTCAATAGCATGGGCGCCAGAATTACCGGAGTAGGTTCCAACTTGATACATATCGAAGGAGTTAGCAAATTGGGTGGTTGTGAGCACACTATTCTCCCTGATATGATAGAAATAGGGAGTTTTATCGGTCTAGCAGCTATGACGGAGTCTGAAATCACCATAAAAAATTGCCGAGTGGACATGCTTGGTTTGATACCCGATGTATTTAGAAAACTAGGCATTCGGTTAGAGATCAAAGGAGATGATATTTATATTCCATCTCAATCATCTTATGAGATTACCAAATATATCGATGGTTCCATTTTGACGATTTATGATCATCCTTGGCCTGGCTTTACACCAGATTTGCTGAGTATTATATTAGTGGTAGCCATTCAAGCTAAAGGTTCTGTGCTCGTGCACCAGAAAATGTTTGAATCGCGATTATTCTTTGTAGATAAATTAAAGGATATGGGAGCTCAGATTACGCTATGTGATCCACATCGAGCGGTCGTTATAGGTATGAATAAGGAGCGTCAGTTGCGCGGTATTACTATGAGTAGCCCCGATATCCGAGCAGGAGTCGCCTTGCTCATAGCTGCGCTGAGTGCCAAAGGAAAATCTACTATTCAGAATATAGAGCAGATTGATAGAGGGTATCAATATATTGACGAAAGGTTGAATGCTATAGGTGCGGATATAGTGAGAAGGTAAACTATATACCCCTACAGCACAAAGGTATAATTTTTAATTTTCACAATTATGAATAGATTTCATGTATTTATTCTGTTATGCAGTGCTTTGCCTATATTCGTGCATGCTCAGTCTGGGGACAAGGTTAAGGATATTCAAAATCTGTACGCAGAACTTGAGAATTTACTCGCTCTTAATATCAATCTAAAAAAAGAATTAGATTCGATTAAACGAAACCGAACGGACTTGCCTAAAGGCTATTATCTAAGATTAGAATCTCCCAAGCCTATTAAAAAGGCATTTTCTTACACCATAATGCCTTCTTATATTGACAATAAGAAGGTTTATACAATCGGTAAATTTAGAGATGACAATTATGCAAGAAGTATTAGCATGTCGATTCGGTCTATCAACCTTTCAAATTATAAAGTTATCTATTTAGGAGATGATTCTTCAGTTGAATATGTTTTTTTAAAAACTAGCAATACGATGTGGGTAGAAGACTAATGGTGTCACTCGGAGGCTCTTAGCATCCACGAAAGATCACTCCTGATCCAACCCCATTCTCTCCACTAGAGCCTCATTATAATTTTGGCGAAAATCGATGAGAGCATCTTCTCCTCCTAATACTGTAAGCGTATTAGTAATAGTCCAATGTTGCATGGCTCATTGCACTAAACAAATACAGCTACGGCATTTACCATAGCAAAGTTTTAAAATGGGTTGGACCATTTTAAAACCGCTATTGGTATAAGAAGTCAATGAAGTGAAAAGAAAAAATAGAAGCCCACTTTCCATAAAACTAGTCACCTAATTCCTTAGTTTTCTTACCTCTTTTTTACAACTCAATAAAATAAAGCTTTTATAAATATCATAAAATCAACCTATAAACCATAATATGTTTATATTTTCGGGAATAAATCTTAAAAAAACCAACTTAGGCACACAGTTTGATTACATTTTTTCAGATTATATCTAAATCGTTGAATGATTAAACACTTACTTTTTTTTCTAATTATTCTTTGTAGTACCCCTTCCTTTGCGACGGAGGTTAAGTTTAGTGAGGCTACAGCCAAAGGGATAGAGGTAGATTACCTCAGTAGATTATACGTCACTTTTAGCAAGAAAGTAGTTCGATATAAGCTCTCTGGAGAGGTTGATAAGGAGTATAAACTAGCAGCTAAGGATAGTTTGATAAAGGCTTTTCTTATGCCAAATATGGAGGTTTTATTGGTCACCAAGAATCCAAAATTCTTGTATGTCATAGATGAGAACTTTAAGTTGATAGATTCGGTAGATACAAAGAAAAAAGCGGGCTTTAGTCCGCAACAACTATTATCCGTAGCCAAGGACGAGTTTGCTGTCATAAATACAGCTGGCAATAAAATTAGCACATATTCGTATGCCTTTGAGTGGAAAGCAGAGATTAATTACAATATGTCAGGCTTGGGTAAGTCTTGGTATTTTGTCAATGGATTTGGTGGAGGTTATCGTTATTTTTATTCCGAAGAGTCCAAAGGTATATTCCGAACAGATAACAATGGAGCGTCCAGGGGTTTTATTCCTACGGGTTCTGGACTACGAGAGTTTTATGTATTTATCAAGGACCAGCAAGAAAAAGCCTATGTATATCTTGGGGGCAGTTTTGTTGAAGCTTCATTTGATAATATCAATGATGTGAGAGTCAAGGCGAGTATTTCGCATGATAATGAATTGACTGCGATTTTACTCAATGAAGTGGCAGTCAAGCTATATAATGACAAATTTGTCGTCCTGAATGTTCAACCTAATTTTTAAAATAAACCATAATTAAATAAATTTTTCACTAAAACTAGTTGTATGAAAAAAATCTTTTATCTCACCCTGTTGTCCATGATAGCCTATACTGCTTCTGCACAGACTATCGTGGTAAACTATACACCAGGAACCTTGGGAGCATGCCACAATAGAGATACGGTATCCGTCACGGTTACCAACTCTACATTAGCCACTGTTACCAATCTTCGATTAGAGCCTACGCTCAATGGATTCAATTTTGTGTCTATGGTACCTGTGGCAGGTGTATCGGTAACCAATCCGAGCAATCTCACTCCACAAATGACGATAGCCAGTCTAGCTCCTGCAGCGTCTGTTCGTATACGATACTTTGTACAGTCGGGGTGTAATTCTACTTCTACCAATATAGCGAACGTACTTAAAACTAGCGGAGGTGCTGTGATTAATACAGCTAATACGGGTGTTATCAACGTCTTATTTCCATCTATCACTATGGCTGGAATTAGCAATACCTCGGCAGCGAATCAAACGAGTCCTGGTTTATTGACCAATCTGGTGACGGAGCAGGTATTGGTAAGAGGATTTACGATTAATTCTACGAATGCCCTTGTACCTCTTACACAGGCTAAGGCAGTGGTGTTGAATCAATTTAGATATTACCAGTTTATGGGGGTAAATAGAGGTACATTTTCTCAAACTTCGCAGGGCGATACCTTTACCTATACCTTTAGAGGCTCCGATTTCCAGACGGTAGGTGATGGCGATACCTTATTGGAAGTAGGCGAGAACTTTACCTTCTATGATACTATGCGTATCAAAGGCTGTAATACGGCAGTACCTTCTAATCTCGGTCTAAAATACTATGCTACCTGGGGTTGTTTTACTACGGGTGCAGCTTTTTGTGATAAGAGCTCAGATGTGAATGCCCTTGGGGAAGCTAGGGTAGTACCATATCAACTGACTACATTGAGTCATTATTCTGGCAATGGTTTTTCCAATGTATACGGTGCTGGCAATCGACAAAGTTATTGCAAACCATGGGAAGCTAGAACGACCTACCGCAATACGACTAATAATGGAGGAATACCTGGTGCTGGTACTATTTATGACCTTGAATTTTTCCAATCATCAACTATTTGGCCATTTGCAGCGGGTAACTTACTTCAAGGATTCACAAGAAATAGTGATGGCACTACCGAGTATATGGTAGATTCAATAAAAATTAATGGGGTCTTAGTCAGTTTTAAAGATACCACAAGTGGGGCACCGGGTTCTATTTTTTCAAATAATCTGTCTGGTTACGATTCTGTCATAAAAATAAACAAATTGACCTCGGCTACCTACACTTCACCGACACCGAGTGGCCTCAAAGACCTCGATGGGGATGGGCAGATCGATGACCTAGCCGAAGGTGATACAGTACAAATACAAGTTTTTTATCGTATGCAGGGAGAAAAGTTTACAGCAGCAGTAAATGCAAGGGCAATGGAGGCTAACGATAGAGCAATAATCTTCGATTATCAACAGACTCACACATCGGTGTATTTTAGAAATATGTGCAAGGAATCTGTTCTTCCTCGAACACAGTTCAATTTCCATTATAATTATCAAGATCTTGATCAATTTGAAGTGGGCGGTACCGAGGATTTTTATGGAGGAGGTGCACAACATGCAATGTATGTTAAGTTTTGGAATCAATATAGTTTACCACATTCCTACGTAGATACACAAAAAATTATTGTAAGAACAATTCTGCCTCCAGGTCTAAATTATGTCCCTGGTTCAGTAGGTAGAATGGTTCAGCAGGTTCCTAGTATATCTCAAATAAGTGCTCCTGGCACCCATTGGTTAAATGCAGCTCAGCAGTATGAGGTAGATGGACCGGGTGACTACGATACAGTTGTTTTTGTTTGGAACAATAGTTCTTTAGGAAATAATCAGCTAGGTGAGATTCCATTTAGAGTAACTTTGGATTGCGCTTCCTTAGCAGATCCTTGTGCAGATGTATTTCCTAGTGTAGCATTGGTGCAAGATTCTATTCGCTCATTTTTCTTTATGCAGTGGATTTCTGATGGGTCTGTTTGCTATAATGAACTGTTAATGAAAGATGGCTCTCCTATTCGTAAGCACTGCCCTGCGAATAAAAAGGGATATAATTTGACTGCTTTTGATGTGAAGAGAGAGACCATCGGTTTCTTGCCGGATTATCGAAGAGTGAAAATCACACCTTCCCATCCATTTATAGATAGTATAGACTATAGTCAAACTATACCTTATGATACCGTAAAGTATACGATAAGAGGTTATGTAAAAGATACTGCCTTCAATTCTGGTATAGCCTATGCACATTTTAAAAATTTATATGACAACCTTGATACCATTCGGGTACTACCTACTTCGACGATTCGTATCTTTGATGTGAGTTCATCTACTACCTACAATTTCTTCGTTACTAATGCTAGATATGTGAGACCTGCTACAGGTAGAGGAGATATCGAAATCAACCTCGGTGCTTTTGTAGATAGTGTGCGCGCTTCCGGTAATACTACCTTTATGATGGGTGGTTCTACTGGATCTAGTGTTTATACACCAGACTCATTTGTCATTGAATTCTATGGAGTCTTGACCCATAATTCACAGAGAGAACCATACCTCAATACCCAGCGCGATATCAGTCCTATTGGAGAATTAAAATCAGAGGTTGCTCAGGTCAACCAAGACTGTGAGCTTTGGGGAAGACGATTGGCAGTATTTCAACTATATTGGGTTGGTCAGCAAATATTCGACTACGTACCACAAGCCTCTACAGTAGGTGCTTGTGATATGAATGGAAATCATATGATGCGTATTTATTATTGGAATCTTCCTAGTCCGGATTATTTTCCCTTTGAGACCAGATTTTCCAATCGAATTCCTGACACATGGAGTATTACATATAACCCAGTATTTATAGATAGTATTTTTGGTCCTCAGATCAATTCCTTCTTAAGTTTTAATCGAAATCCAGCCGGTCGCCCTAATTTTACAGACTCTAATAATTTTTCTAGAAATGTTAGTTTTGGCAACCAACATTTACCACAAAATCAGCGTTTGATAGAGCGCTATCTGAATAGAATTGTGTGGAGGCTAGACAGTGTTTATCCAAAGATAGCGCCTACCTTTACCTCTGATGATTACCACCATTTCGATTTTGGTTTCTTTTTCCGCCCGACATGTGCGCTTCCTCTCAGTATACCGTATGCTAGCCATAATAATTCGGCAGGTAGCTTCATGCCTAATCTTTTCCGTGGTAGATTTATATACTGGCATAATAGACAAATGCCTAGAATTTTTGACAGTGTGCGTTTCAATGGCGGTACTGGTGGAGGTTGGACATCCTATTCAGCAGCTGCTACTAATCCAAACCATAGTTTAACAGTCAATCCTTCCAGTGCAAATATCGCACAGAAAGATACGCTAGAGTGGACGGTGACTGTGGGTAATACAAGCACCACGGCTATGCCTCGCACATGGTTAGACTTCAGAGCCAAGTCTGCTACCATAGTTCGAGTGGTGGATATCGCTACTAATACGGATATGCCATTGCTAACCTATGCTGTAGGAGCGAATCAATACAAATGGTCCCAAGTGGGCAATGTCCCAGCTTCGGGCTCTCGACAGTTTAGAGTTTTTGCTAAAGTGAACGGTTGCGAGAATGATACGATTGTTCTTCGAGAAGGATTTAATTGTAGCTACTATCCTACAGACCCTGATGCAGGTTATTTACCTCCGAATAATTATAAGTGTCCGCATAGAGAAAACGTGGCCTTCTTACCTATACAGATACCACCAGGACAGATTCAGGTAGTTATGACGAGTATTACCCCAGGTACCGGAGTGATTAATGTATGTGATACTATAACGGTAGAGTATAGAATTACCAATCTAGGTGCCGCGGATTTACGCAAAGTCAATTTTGCTTATACGATACCGGTATCATCGAATTTGACCTATGTTCCGAATTCGGCGAATTACAAGTGGCCAGCCACAGCTTCTTATCAAGTTCTTCCTGTGGTTCCTACCATTAATGGTGGTACCTATAATTTTGACATGACGGGATATTTCAAGAATGGTGTACTTCCTAATCAAACCGCTACAGGTGACAGTAATAGCGTGGTGGTTCGTATGCGATATGCCACGGGTTGTCCATTCCGTTCAGGAGATCAGATATTTATGAATACCACCGGTGAGCGAGCATGCGGAGACGTGATACAAGGTAATGGCTTTGCTACGTTACAGTTAAGAGTCAATGGTCTTCCTACCAATCCTAGTTTGACTATGGAAGTGAATCCATTTACCGTTTCTGATTTTGGTATGTGTGCAGATACAGGTAGAATCGAGATGTTGGTTCGACATACAAGTGGTTCTACGACCAATGGTTCGCAATATATTCAGTATGAAATGCCACAAAACTTTGTTTTGACACCGGGTACAGTGACCGTGACCAATCCTAGTAAATTTACGAGCACGACACCTACGGTGACTACGACGGGTGGCAAGACGATATTAGAGTGGAGATTTGCCAGCAATTTTGCTGTGAATGATACGGCGAGAATTCGTTTCGGTATTACTTCTACGAGTCAGCGTTTAACTTGCGCGAATAATTTATATACTAAGACGACGGTTCTTGAGAAGTACCCTGTGAGTGCAGCCTGTGCTTCAGGAGGTAATTGTAATGTAGATTTCCCGATATTTACCAAAGAAGATACCTCTGCTATTCAAGGAGGTATTATCTCTATAACGAACTTAGCAGTGACTTCTTCCTTAATCAACTCACCATTAGGTGAGACGGTTAACTATTCGTATACGGTGACGAATACAGGTAAAGCAGCCTCTAACTTGAGATTCAAGTTTATGGGTGGAGCTTTCATGACGGATAGTGTATTTACACATACCGTAGCTAGCTTAGCATCGGGTGCATCTACGAATGTGACAGGTTCCTATTTTGCTCCTGCGGGCAAGGCATGTGCATTGCGAGTTATGCTAGATAGTAGTGTAAATTGTGTCTGTTCATATCCTTCGGCCAGTGTGGGCTTTGGTGTTACCGCAGCTAAGAATGATACCACCGTTTGTTCAGGTACTACCCTTTCAGTGGGGATGAACCCAGTTTCAGGTTATACCTATTTATGGGGAGATGGCAATACGACGTCTAATCCTTCCTATACTTATACGAATACCGATCCTAATAACATGGATACGGTACGAAATACCTTATTCATCACGAGAATGGGTTGTAATTCATTCGATACAATAGTGGTTGCGATTAAGCCTATCCCCCAAGGATTAGCAATCACCCCAGACAACACGTGTTTATTGACGAATCCAATAACGTTTACTGCGAGTTCTACCTCGAGTGGAGTGACGTATGCATGGACCTTCCCAGGCGGAGGTAGTTCTACGACGAATCCTACGGATAGAACGATGTTGGCTGGTACTCAGAATGTGATTATCAATGCGACGAAGAATGGGTGTGCTACGACCTACAATGAGAGTTTTGTATTTTATGATTTGAATAATGCTGCTACGGCAGATAATCCTGTGGTATGTTTTAACTCTTCGACCTTGCTTCGTGCGAATTCTTCGAATGCGACGAATTTCCAATGGTATAGA
>JAEUUY010000003.1 GCA_016787225.1 Chitinophagales bacterium | reverse complement strand
CCATACTTTGAGCAAGATAATCAAGTAAGGCAATAATGATTTCTTCCTTGCTTGTAAAATGCCTGTAAATGGCACTTTCAGAAAATTTCATTTCCTTAGCCAAGTTCTTAATTGTTAGCCCACTTATTCCCGAAGCAGTCAGTATTTTACCTGCTGCTTCAATAATTTCAAGTTGTCTGTCAGAAATTGTTTCTGTTGTCATTTGATATATTTTATTCTGTTATAGATTTCATTTTTAAAAACGCAACACCTAACCAAATTACAGAAGCTGTCATAGCAATTGCACCAATTAATACTAAAACAGGAGGCACTCCAAAATATACCTCTGTTAATATTCCAATTGGCATTAGTAAACCAGTAAGTGCCAACCAAGAAATGGTTTTCACGCTTTGTAATTTGTCTCTGAAATGTAGGAGTAGATAACCAATTAGGATGTTTAGAAAGGCGAACAAGTTTCCGTGAACGTGAGCCAGTCTGCTTTCAAAGTGCTTTCCTATGCTGTATGAGTTTACCCATTCTTCTTTACCCGGAGCGAAGTCACGCAGGTAGATTAATAGAAAGCCGTAAGCCATAAAAAGCCCCATTGTCAGGAAGCCTATTGCAATGTTGTTTTTACCGTTCATCTTGTATATATTTTAAGTAAGTGAATATTCGCTCACAAAGATAGGTCTATTTTATTTATACCTGCAAGATTTTTTGAGAAAACTTTAAAATGTGACGAAAATCATCTTGGTGCGGTGGGTAATTGGCTCTTTTGGGGTTTGCCTGTGTGTCGGGTTGTGTGAGGGGGCAAACCCCAAATGTGCCAATGCGGGCTGGCTAAAATTATTTTTTAAAATGTGCGGAGGGAAAATTTTTAAAACCTTGCGTTGGCTTTAGTGTCGGCAAAATGGTCTGGTCGGTGTCGAGTTACAGCGAATTTGTCAACCGAGTTTCGGTCGCCCGAGATTTTATTTGGAAGTCAAAAGCCTGGTCGTTTTGGTGTCCGCTTGATGGTTGTAAGGGTCGTCATAGGCTTGCTTATAACTCTATAAAGTACGAAATTAATAGAAATAAAATAAAATTTGCATAATTTTTGCTTTTAAATATTTATATTGTTTAAAATCAAGACTATACACATAGTTATTAGTTGCGTATTCTTTACTAGTTTGAATTAGTTAGAATTGCGTATATTTGCTAGGCATTTTTAATTTTATTTATTAATCTCTGATTATTCATAAGAAGCCACAACGTGGCGAACTATATGATTTAGTTGTCCTGAAAGCTCTTCGTGACGATTTTGAATTTGTTTCAATCCCATACGTACGGGATTGAAATACAAATTCTTAATCGATTCTGCATTTTCTAATACGCTATTTGGCTTCTATAATTATCCAATTTCGGTTGACAGCTCATTGTACCATTTATACGTAAGATTGGTATTATATTTGTATTTTTATACGTTTAGAATCAGAGAATCATGGTCACTATACAGAATTATATCGATGGGAAGTTTTATCATGCGCAGTCTGGGGCAGTTCTAGATTTAGTGAATCCTTCTCTAGGACAAGTATACGGTAGCTTGCCAGATAGCGATGAATCCGATGTGAAGATGGCTATAGCTGCTGCTGATAGGGCTTGGCCGGCTTGGAAGGTCTTGAGTTACGAGCTGCGCTTTGATTGGTTATTGAAACTAGCCAATGGGATAGCGAATAGAATGCAAGAATTTGTGGAGGCGGAGTCGAGAGATAATGGCAAACCGCAGTGGCTAGCCGCACAGAGTGATATTCCTAGAGCTATATCGAATCTGAAATTTTTTGCTTCGGCACAGATGAATTTTCCCAGTGAGAGCCACCATACACCAGGTCAAGGCTTAAACTACACACTACGACAACCCATAGGCGTCGTCGGGTGTATTTCTCCGTGGAATCTACCTTTATATCTTTTTACATGGAAAATAGCGCCTGCCCTGGCTGCGGGTAATACCGTAGTGGCCAAGCCATCGGAAATCACCCCCTATACGGCTTATTTGCTATCTACCGTTTGCGAGGAAGTTGGATTTCCGAATGGTGTATTAAATATCGTGCATGGGCTGGGAGCTAAGGTAGGGCAGACTATTGTAGCAAGCAAGCAAGTAAAAGCCATAGCATTTACCGGTGGCACCGTCACAGGAAGAGCTATCAATATGGAATGTGCTAAACAATTTAAGAAAGTATCACTAGAGCTGGGTGGCAAGAACCCTAATATCATTTTTGATGATTGTGATTTTGAAGATATGATGGCTACGACCGTGCGTTCTTCTTTTATAAATCAAGGTCAGATCTGCCTCTGCGGAAGTAGAATTTTCATACAAAAGACTATTTATGATCGATTCAAGACAGAGTTTCTGGCAAGAATTCAAAAGCTGACCATCGGGAATCCTTCTACAGAGGTTAATATAGGAGCTGTGGTGAGTGAAGCACATATGAATAAGATACTCGGGTATATTGACTTAGCTAAGGAAGAAGGAGGTACTGTTTTGATAGGGGGCAAGCGCTATATTCCTGAGGGCGACTGCAAAAATGGTTATTTTGTAGAACCTACTGTTATAGAAGGATTAGGACATATGTGTAGACTCAATCAGGAGGAGATTTTCGGACCTGTGGTCACTCTGATTCCCTTTGACACGGAAGAGGATGCTATCCAAATGGCGAATAGCACACCCTACGGTCTCGCTTGTACCATCTGGACAGAAAATGTGAAAAAAGCCCATCGGGTGGCGGAGCGCATCGATTCTGGAATCGTCTGGGTCAATACCTGGATGGTCCGTGATTTACGCACGCCATTTGGTGGTATGAAGGAGAGTGGTATAGGCAGAGAAGGTGGATTTGAGGCTATGCGATTTTTTACGGAGACCAAGAATGTGTTTATAAAATATTGATAACTTTAAACAATTAATAGCCTAAAATAGCGTTAGCTTATAAAACTAAGAACTAATTTGCCTTGACACTATCGCTTGAAAAATACGAATAAGCTTACCATTTATCCATTGTTTGATACTATAGCCGCAGCTATAGCATGGGTTGTATTGTATTATTACCGAAAAACACTCTCCCCTTATCCTTATGAAATAAGATTGGACGAGTTTTTAAAGGATGAGACCTTTTACTTTAGCTTGATATTGATCCCCTTGTTTTGGCTAGTTCTCTATTTTTATTCAGGTTTTTACGGACATTTGTTCTTTAAATCTCGTTTTTGGGAAATCGTTAAAACCGCTATGGCCTCCTTGATAGGAGTTATCATTTTAAATTTTCTCTTCTTTTTGGACGATAGTTATTCAAAGGAAAATTTGTTCTATGTCGTCTTGACTTACTTTAGTTTGCACTTTAGCTTGACTATTTTCTTTAGAATTTGTATTCTCACCATAAATAAGTATTTGTATAGTGAGGAAAAGCGATACTTTAATTCTATTTTCGTGTTAAATGCAGTAGACGAGCAGCACTATTCGAATGATAAGCTTTGCGATTATAAAGATTTTGGATTTAAAAATATTGGCTACCTCTCTGATAAAGATACCAATGGCTGTCAGCTTCCTTATATAGGTAAGATTTCGGATTTAGAAAAAGTTATCCATTCTAATCAGGTAAATCAGGTCATTATAAACTCCACAGATGATAAGTTTATTCATTCGCTGATCAATCAGTTGGCTCCTTTTAATGTCATAGTCAAAACACCAGCAGATATCTATGATATTATCAATAAAAGTTATCGACTTTCAGACATCAATAGCCCTATTTTCTTAGAGGCCTATCCAGATAATATGCACCTCTTTGAGAAAAACATAAAATCTGCTCTGGATATTATGTTATCTATTCTAGCTATTATTCTATTGTTGCCTTTATTTTTAATCATTTCTTTAATCCTTAAAATCAGCAATGGCGGGGATGTATTTTATTGTCAGGAGCGCATAGGGAAAAATTTCAAACCGTTTTATATCTTGAAGTTTCGCTCTATGATATCGAATGCAGAAGCCAATACTCCCTTATTGGCTTCGAAAGAGGATGCTCGTATCACTCCGGTTGGCAGATTTCTTCGTAAATGGCGTTTGGACGAGATCCCTCAGTTTTTTAATGTTCTGAAGGGCGATATGAGTATCGTAGGCTATCGTGCTGAGCGAAAATATTTTATTGATCAAATATGTCAGGAAGCCCCATACTATCTTCATTTGATGAAAATCAAACCAGGCATTACTTCTCTGGGTATGGTGAAATATGGGTATGCCGAAAATGTGAAAGAGATGGTTCATCGCCTGAAATTCGATATGATTTATATTGAAAATATGAGCTTGGTGCTCGATGTGAAGATATTGATATATACATTTATTATTCTTTTTAAGGGTAAGGGGAAATGATAATTACTAGTTGCTAGTGACTAGTAACTAGTTTGGAGAGAGTATTTCTTCTATTTTCAAAAACATCTATCGTCTAATATCTAACATCTAATCTCAAGCATCCAAAATGTCCACCGAATTTAATCGCCTCTTATCCATAATGAATGATCTCAGGGAAAAATGCCCATGGGACAAAAAGCAGACGCTAGAGAGTCTATCTCATCTCACCATCGAGGAGGTCTATGAATTATATGATGCTATTTTAGAAAATAATCTTGATAATCTCAAAGAAGAGATAGCCGATATCATGCTTCATCTCGTATTTTACACGAAAATTATCCATGAAAAAGATGGCACGAGTATCGATGATATTTTGAAAAAAGGAAATGATAAACTCGTTCAAAGACATCCGCATGTCTATGATATTGTAAAGGATATTTCTGTAGAACAAGTCAAGGAGAATTGGGAAAATCTTAAACTCAAAGAAGGTAGAAAATCTATTCTAGGTGGCGTGCCTAAATCACTCCCTGCCATGGTCAAGGCTTATCGCATTCAAGATAAGGCAGCTCATGTAGGATTTCAATGGGACGATGTGAAAGGTGTTTTGGATAAATTAGAGGAAGAAATTGGAGAATTGAAAACTTCTATTCAACATAGTCAACAGCATGAGATAGAAGAGGAGATGGGCGATGTATTATTTAGTATGATCAATCTTGCTCGCTATATCAAAGTGGATCCCGAACTCGCTCTGCAGCGCACCAATCAAAAATTTATCAAACGTTTTCAATATATCGAAGACCATGCTGACAAACCCCTATCTGAAATGACACTTGAGGAAATGGATAGGTTGTGGAATGAGGCTAAAAAATTATTATAGTTAGCAAAATTCGGTATCTTTGCGTATAATTTAGATTATGAAATTCAGTTTATTTTTAATCGTCCTCACATTTGTAGTTTTTATTTTTTCTTGTGGTAAAAATACTTCTAATAGGTGTGTATCATGCACTTACATTAATTATAATAGTGTTACAAATAAGAATGATACTAATATATTTAAGACTTGTAAAATTGATGATTTAAATTATTCTTCGTATAGAAACGGAATAAGTCAAGGGAATAGCCGAATTATAACCGTAGAATTTAAGTCTGTAGATGAAATGCTAGATGCTAAGCTAAAATCCAATTATTGTAAGCAAGAATAATCTGTATCCAGCTTCCTACCCAAACAAAAACTCTATATCCTCTTCATTTAAATTCTTCACAAATCCTTCATCTTCGGAGATGAGTTCTTCACTGAGTTGTAGTTTTTTGGTTTGAAGTTGGATGATTTTTTCTTCGATGGTATCTTTACATATCATGCGATAAGCAAAAACATTTTTATCCTGACCTATACGATACACGCGGTCTATCGCTTGGTTCTCGACTTGTCTATTCCACCAAGGGTCGATGAGGAATACGTAATTAGCTTCCGTTAAAGTAAAACCTGAATTACCAGCTTTCAAACTTAGCAGAAAAACACGCACTGGATTTTCTTTGTCTTGAAATTTATTGATTTGTTCTTGACGCTTGATTTGTGGCGTACTGCCGTCAATGAGATAATAAGCTATTTCTTTTACCTTTAATTGTTGACCTATTTTATCTAAAGCACCTAAAAACTGCGAAAATACAATGACTTTATTATGAACTAAATTGCCTTCTAATTCTTCTATCAAGGTATCTATTTTTATAGATTCCTCCGTTTGGTGTTCATAGTCTTCTATAGGCACAGGTGAGCTACAGAGTTGGCGTAATTTCTGAATTCCGGCTAAGACATTCATCTTCGACTTCCCTAGTCCTTCTGATTTGATACTGACGAAAAGAGAGTTTTTAATATTATCTTTGACCTCATTGTAGTATCGTTTTTGAGCGCCGCCCATTTCACACCAGATGATAGATTCTGTTTTGGAAGGTAAATCTTTTGCTACTTGTTCCTTCGTTCGTCTCAATACAAATGGACTTGTCACGCGTTTGAGTTGTTCTATTTTTTCTTTATCCTTATCACGGTCTATCGGGTGCACGTACTCTTTGGAGAAAAATTCCTGGCTGCCAAAAAGCTGTGGAACGATGAATGATAATTGTGGAAACAAGTCCAACGTGTTATTCATGATAGGCGTACCGCTCAAGATAACTTTGGAATCTGCTTGAAGCCTCAGCACTGCCTTTGAAACTTGCGCTGTAGGGTTTTTTATATTATGGCTTTCGTCTAGCACGATGGTAGAAAATTGTAATCCTTCGAGAAGTTCTATATCCGCTCTGGCAGTCCCATAGCTAGTTATCAAAATATCAGCCTGATTCGTAGCGAGGTCTTCTATATTTCTATTAGACTGATGATAGACATGGGTTTTGAGTTCCGGGGCGAATTTTTCTATCTCTACTTTCCAATTATACATAAGAGATGAAGGGGAGATGATAAGTTGGATAGTATTAGGGCTTTGTTTCTTTTTGTAATCCAGAAAACAAATAGTCTGTAAGGTTTTACCCAAACCCATATCATCTGCTAGGCAAGCACCAGCGCCTATTTTACTCAGTAAGACCATCCATTCAAAACCTTTTTGCTGATAAGGTCGGAGTGTCGCTTTGACATCATTCGATATCGGATTAATGATTGCTTCACTATTTTGCCATTGATTCCATTTTTCCCACCAATCTTCTTCTATCACCTGTTCTTGGGAACTGTCTTGAAACTCGGAGAGCGTTCTATTGAATATCAAAATCCACTTGGGTACAGATAAAATATCTTTTTGAATTCGGCTATGTTTCACTAATAGTCCAAATTTTTCCAACCATTCATCGGTCAAAACGCCAATAGTATTATCGGAGAGCAATATACTCTTCTGCTTTGCCTGCAAGGCTTTTTGAAGCTCTAAATTATCAACTACTTCCTCGCCGAAATTTACTTTGAATTGAATAGACAGTAAGTTATTTTCTAATCCAAGTATGGAATATTTCGTTTCGATAGCGAAGCTAGAATAGCGAAAATTCCGCAACATATCCATACCTATAATAGCCACGTTTTTCGTGAGCATATTATGGTAAAAATTGAGAAACCAGTTTTTCTTTTTCGCTTCGGATACAGAGAGAAAATAGTAACCGTTCAATTGCTTTTCAAAATCAGCATACGTCGATTGTATCTCTTTGGTAAACTCAGACTCCTTTTCCTGAGAGCGTTTGACATAGATTTTTACTCCATTTTTATATAAAATATTTTCAGGTTTATAAGCTCCTTCTATTACGATGTCATCATAGTTATACTGCGGATGCAGCATGAGAAAATCAGAAGACTCTGTCAGGTATAGCTGATAGCTAGGCTCCACTTCTATATGTTCTTCAGGGAAGTGTTTATGGCGTTCTACTGCATATTTCTTTTCTAAATCCATTAAGATTTCTTCTGAGAATCCGACAGCATCATAATGATATTTTTCGAAATCGATTTTCTTAAGACGTGTTAGGGTTTGAAAATCCGTATTGTTGAAAACAAAGTATTCTGTTCCTTTTATGATGAGAAATTCAAATATTTCTACATCCTTCTCGGCATACTCATCCTCTTCGAGATAGACATATTTTTTAAGGTGTAGTTTTCCATCTTCATCTTTCATGACCTCAAATCTCAATCGAGGTTCATGAAAGTTTATGGATAAAGGTATATTGCGAATATTCCCTTCTTTGAACTGATGCTTAAAGGTGATTTTACATTCCCAAAAATTTCTTCGTATTTGCTGAAAGGTATCGAAGACATATTTGGTCATATACTGATTTACGTAGGCTGTCAGTCCAGTAGATAAACCCAGTTTTTCATAGTTTTCTTTATGCTGCGTTATTAGTTTTTGGTATTTTTTAAACTCAAAATTCTCCGCTATCAGATTCCAACTATCCAATTTATATCTCGCAATCACAGCACGATTTGGGATAGGTTCGGTATGATAGTCCACTTTGTCATCCTTTCGGGTAACAACCAATATCTCAAAAGGATTTTTGAGGTCTAGGAAGGCTTGTGTGGTGAAGGAGAGGCGGAGATCCAAGTTTAATTTTTAGTTTTGAATTTTTAATTTTGAATATTAAATTTTGGTATTACTACATCACTTTAAGGTTCATCAATTTGGTATTGAATAGAAGTAACAACAAAGTCATTATATTCGATAGTTAAATCATCACTATTATTATTAAATAGTTTAATACTATAGGTTTTTAAGTTATCTTTAAAGGAACAAGGAAATTTATTTATGAGAGTTTTGGTTGAATCCCCAATATTTATAAAATTATGTATTTTAAATTTTGAATTGTAAAGATAAAAGGCAATAATTCTATCATTTTCAAACACAATTCTATTTGGACCATAGAAATAATAATAACCCACTATGGAGTCATAATTTCTATGTTTTTTTAAAAAGTCTTTCTTTACCTTTCCGCAAATGGAAAAGCCTTCAATGTTTAATTCTTTGAAGTTGTCTTTTTCAGTGCATTCGGAGTCAAGTTTCCAAAGGTTATCAATTATTGTATCGATTTCAGTTTTATTCTTATTTGATTGTGTGATTGAATCAAAATTCATTGTTGTATTTTGAGATTCATACCTAATTTCATTACAACCAAATAGAGCTACAAAAGTAAATAAAGTAACAACCCACTGAAAGCTATTCAAAACTAAAAATTGAAAATTCAAAATTAAAAATACCCTTCCTTCTTTCTATCTTCCATGGCGGTTTCGGAGCGTTTGTCATCGGCTCGGGTACCACGCTCTGTGGAAAGAGATGCGGCTATTTCTTGAATGACTTCGTCGAGATTGGAGGCTTCAGATAGATAGGCTCCAGTAATGGTTATGTCACCCATGGTGCGAAAGCGAATCATCTTTTCTTCGATTACTTCGTTTTCTTTAGTTTGGGTATAGGGACTTTCTGAAAGCCAAGTTCCATCGCGGTTAAAGACTCGTCTCTTATGCGCAAAATAAAGTGAAGGCAATAGAATTTTTTCTTTGGCTATGTATTGCCATACATCGAGTTCAGTCCAGTTGGAAATAGGGAAGACTCGGAAGTGTTCACCGAGATGTTTTCTTCCATTAAATATATTCCAAAGCTCTGGTCGTTGATTCTTAGGATCCCATTGACCGAATTCATCACGGTGAGAGAAGAAGCGTTCTTTGGCTCTGGCCTTCTCTTCATCGCGACGCGCACCACCAATGAGGGCGTCGAACTTATGCGTTTCGATAGCTTGTAAAAGAGTAGGTATCTGAGCTATATTTCTGGAAGCATTGACTCCTTTCTCATCATTCGCCATACCTTTGTCTATCATTTCTTGCACATGGCCTACTATCAGTCGAGCATTGAATTCTTTGGCTAGATTGTCTCTATAATCCAGTGTTTCTTGAAAATTGTGCCCAGTATCAATATGTAAAAGTGGAAAAGGAATGTTGGCAGGATAAAAAGCTTTTCGGGCCAGGTAACTGACGACGATACTATCCTTGCCACCTGAAAATAGGATAGCTGGATTTTCAAACTGAGCGGCTACTTCGCGAATGACAAAAATAGCTTCCGCTTCGAGTTCTTCTAAATGGTTGAGGGAATAGGAGGACACGTTTTAATTGTGATTTTATAATTTTTAATATGGCAAATATAAATTAAATACGTTGGATTTATGGTAGTCAATTTCGTCTACTTTAAATTTTAATTATGGAGAATTCGACATAATTAAAATGGTCTTAAATCCCCATTTTCATTCTTTCTGCATATACCACAGAATTCTGCTTCATTTTCTGTGTTCCCGCACCATTTGCAACCTCTAGGATTTCTAAGTCCATAACCTGAGATGATAAAATAGGCAATAAGCGGAGTTATTATAACGCATAGAAATAATGCCCAAAAGAAATTAATTTTCCTCAATTTACTTTCTTGCCAACACATTGCAAAAGCTAAACCCCATCCGATTAGACCATACAATAGTATTATGTGTTCCCCTTTAAACAAAACCTAGAGTTTTAAATTCATAATTTGTAGCACTGCTTCTTCTACTTTGACCTTGTCTGTATCTACAATCAAATCTGAATGAAGTCCGTCTTCAAATTCTGCGTTGACCCCAGTTAAATTAGCCATTTTGCCTTCCATTGCCATTTTGTAAAAACCCTTAGTATCTCGCTCCATGAGCGTTTCGAGTGATGTCTTAATGTACACTTCGACAAAATCCTTGCCTATGATTTCTCTTGCAAGTTTTCGCATAGAATTAAGTGGACAAACGAAACAACAAATAACGATAACACCATTTTGAACAAGGATTTTAGCTACTTCAGCAGCTCGTCGAATATTCTCTGCGCGGTCTTCGGTAGAAAAACCCAAACCAGAATTCAATCCTGAACGCAAATTGTCGCCATCTAAAACAATGACAAATTTACCTTGTGCATATAATTGTTTTTCAAGTTCTACAGCAATGGTCGTCTTGCCACTACCACTCTGACCATAGAGCCAATATACCTTTCCATTCTGGTTGAGAAGTATTTCTTTTTTATCTCTTGTAACTAGCCTTTCAAATACTGGAAATAAATCTTTCAACTTGTTGAAATTAAATTTGGCACAAAGGCACTACGAATTACTGACTACTGAGAACTGCCTACTGATAACTAAACAAAAGCATTAATACCCGTAATATCATTACCCGTAATGAGCAAATGCACGTCATGCGTACCCTCATAGGTAATAACAGATTCAAGATTGGCTGCATGACGCATCATAGGAAATTCACCCATGATGCCCATACCTCCTAAAACTTGTCTTAACTCTCTAGCAATAGTCAGGGCAGTGTGAACATTATTTCTCTTGGCCATGGAAATTTGAGCAGGTGTAGCCCTGTTTTCATTTTTCAGCACACCTAGTCTCCATACCATCAATTGGGCTTTGGTGATTTCGGTAATAGCCTCGGCTAACTTTTTCTGTTGCAACTGGAAGCCTGCTATGGGTCTGCCAAACTGCTCACGTTGCAAGGAATATTTAAGGGCCACTTCATAACAATTAATCGCTGCACCCAGAACTCCCCATGATATACCATATCTTGCCGAATTGAGACAAGATAAAGGACCTTTTAGACCTTTGATGTTTGGGAAAATATTTTCCTTAGGTACTTTTACATTATCAAAAGCTAACTCACCTGTAGCACTGGCTCTTAGCGACCATTTGTTGTGTGTTTCAGGAGAGGTAAAGCCTTCCATACCTCTTTCCACTACTAATCCTCTGATAACTCCTTCTTCATCTTTTGCCCAAACAACGGCTATATCAGCGAGGGGAGAATTGGTGATCCACATTTTAGCTCCATTAAGAATATAATGATCTCCCGCATCTTTAATTTTCGTTTCCATTCCGTTCGGATTGGAGCCATGATTAGGTTCTGTTAATCCGAAGCACCCAATCATTTCACCCGTAGCGAGCTTGGGCAAATACTTTCTTTTCTGTTCTTCACTTCCGAAGCTAAAAATTGGATACATGACCAAGCTAGACTGCACAGAAGCAGCTGATCGAACAGCGCTATCTCCTCGCTCAAGCTCTTGCATGATAAGTCCATAGGCTATTTGGTCTAGACCTGCACCTCCATATTCTTCTGGGATATATGGTCCTAATGCACCTATGGCACCCAAATTTTTCATCAGGTTGGGAATCGGAATATGTTTATGTGCATGTTCGTCTATGATAGGCATTATTTCCTTGTCTACATAGTCTCGAACCGTTTGACGAATCATTTTGTGTTCGTCTGTTAGCAATTCATCTACTAAAAAATAGTCTGTGGTAGCGTTCATTTGTGAATTTTTAATTCTAAATTTTTAATTTTAAATATTTTCTTGGGAGGTTTTAATAAATTTAGTTAGAATTTTAATTAATTCTTCGCAATCTGATTTCAGGTTTCTTAAGTCTAGGTCTTGATTGTAATATTCTATTAAACGCAGCCAATAAAAACTTTCACGTGCTTCTTTTGAGGAAATAGCTATTTTGTTGACGAAATCTTTTTTTGAAACTCCAGCGGTAGCTTCTTCCATATTAGCTCCAATACTAGTGGCACTTCTTAAAAATTGCTTTGATAGAACGAATTCTTTATTTTCAACTAACTCTTTGTATAAATCAATTGATTTAATAGCAAATTGAAAGGATTTATCTCTAATAATGTTTTCCTTCATTTATTCAAAATTAAGAATTCAAAATTCAAAATTAACTGATGCTATTTATTACAGTTGTCTGTCCACTATTTTCATAATGATTTAAACTCTGCACAGAAGTCCTTTCTATTTTTCTAGGTCCATCTATCGTCCAGTCGGCATTATCTTTTTTATCAAAACGGCAAGTATTGCATATCCAGTTTTCCACCTCGCCCCATTTGTCTTTGCGGGCAGAGACTCGTATGATTTCGTCTCCTTTTTTATGTACTACTGTTTTTCCACAGCACTTGTCACATTCTCTGTGCGCATCAAATTGATTAGTGAACCATACGCGAGACTTAAAGCGGAAGGTTCTATCTGTGAGCGCTCCTACAGGGCACACATCGATGATATTTCCTATAAATTCATTGTCGAGCGATTCTCCTATCAAGGTACTTATTTCTGCTTTATCACCTCTGAATAGGACGCCATGCTCCCGTCTATCACATAGCTGATTAGCTGCGAATACACAGCGGTAGCATACAATGCATCGTTCTTTATTCAGCGAAATATAGTCTCCTATTTCTTCTTCTTCAAACTCTTGACGTTTGAAATCATAACGACTGCCAGCTTTACCATGTTCAAAGGCCAAGTCTTGTAAATGGCATTCTCCTGCCTGGTCACATACAGGGCAATCGAGAGGGTGATTAATCAATAATAGCTCTGTGACGCCGGCTCTAGCTTCTTGCACCTTAGGACTTGATTTTACCTCTACTACCATGCCGTCCATCACATTTGTTTTGCAGGAAGGAACTAGTTTAGGCATAGGTCTAGGATCTTTTTCGCTACCTGCTGCTACACGAACCAAGCAAGTGCGACACTTTCCACCACTTTCTGTCAGAGGAGTATAGAAGCACATAGCTGGTGGTACACTATCATTATCTAGCATTCTAGCTGCCTGAAGTATAGTTGTACCAGCTGGAACCATAATTTCTACACCGTCTATCGTTACCTTGACATTTTGAACTTCACTCATAATTTTCACTATCGAATTTAGAATTTACAAATATATTGATTTTAGGTAAAAATGAGTCTTAATTCAGTGATTCAATTTAATATACGTTTTGTTATCCTAAATATTTGAAAAACAATAAAATTGACGTGTGTGTAGAATAGTATAATTTATTTCTTATATTTACGTTTGATAACAAAAGCGTATTTTATGTTAAGGCTAGCTGTGATTTCTTTAGTGCTGTTTATAGTATCTTGCTCCAGACAAATCAAGATAATGGAAAACAATAAAACGTTAGTATCTATTGATCAATTTC
This sequence comes from Chitinophagales bacterium, assembly GCA_016787225.1. Classification (NCBI taxonomy): domain Bacteria; kingdom Pseudomonadati; phylum Bacteroidota; class Chitinophagia; order Chitinophagales; species Chitinophagales bacterium. The sequence goes on along the minus strand of JAEUUY010000003.1, from coordinate 5,631 downwards.
CTAAATCGGATACCATGATAATGGTTAAGGATTATTTTATAAAATATCATGAAGAAGGTCCTTATATAATTGGCACTATAGAGTCTCCTTTTTCAGATGGAAATGGCAAGTTTAAGTCTAGTAAATCTGTGACAATTGATATATCCGATGGTAAACTTTCTATTTTTTAGTTTCCTTGACTATGAGTTTTGGGAATATACTATCTGCTATAGGTAGGTTGATTTTATAATTTGAATATATCATAGTAATGGTACCCGTTTTTTCATCTTTATCTTCTTTTTTAGGCCCAAGTCCTTTGCCTTTAGGTGCTTTAAAGTTTTCTAGATAAAAAACAACTTTATCGGGCAAACCATAATTAGACATTGTTTTGAAGAAATTTTCCATTTTGACAGTACCTCTCCTAGTGGTTAATTCTACTTTATATGGACAATAGTTGCTTTGGCTTATCCAAAGTTTACCCAAGATAAAATCAGCCTCCCCATTAGGTATGATATTAATGACGTGACACTTTTGTCCATTGACCGTCTCAGTTGAGTTAAGTAGGCAATTATATTTTGTATTATCTCCAAGATAACTGTATATCTTCATTGGATTCTCATTAGGGACGAAGGCTATACCATCCACTTTGACACGGTATTTATCCGGAGACTTATAATATACCTTACCTGCTAAATTTTTAATATTTACAGAAGGTATATCGAAAATGAAATTGACATCATTAGAGTAGGAGGATAGTTTTTTAAACTGATTATAGGATTTCTTTACTATTTCTGCCGCTGATTGACTTTGCAGATTCACTGAGATTAGAATAATAAATAGAATGGCAATTCTCATTGTGTGATATCTTTTTTAGTAAATGAATAAAAGGCTAGAACGAAAAATCCTCCAATATAGGCAAGTAATATTCCAATGGACTTATACAATTCATTAAACTTAGGGTGTAGTTCGAAGCAATAATTCCATAGACTCATATGCTTAGTAAATAAAACCTCCTGAATAGGTTCAAATACTTCAAAGGTTAAAGCTCCAAATATTAAAAATACAATATTTATAACCATGGTGATAACAATCGGTGCTACGGAGTTCTCCATATAACTTGAAAGCATAAAAGCCAAATTACTGATGACTGTTAGGCTTAGATAGGACAATGCAATGGCTTTGGTAAAACGAATGAGTAGTTCGCTCTTTTCTAATACGGATATTTCACTGCCATAGACTATCATGTCACCATTTCCAAACAAAAATCGAGAAAGTAATAGCCCAAATATATAAATAACTATAATGACAAGTAAAAGATAGAGTTGATTGGCGAGCCATTTAGCTAAGAAAATTTTCCAACGAGAAGCTGGTTTTACCATTAAAGCGCGTATTGTACCTGTATTCATTTCACCTGAAATCGAATCTCCGGATACCAAGGCAACAATAATAGGAAGGTGAACGTATAGCATCTGCAGCACCATATAGCAAATCATATTGCCATTGAGGGAGAGATTTTCTACAGTGACTCCACCTCCCAGCATAGCTTTTATCGTTCCTCCAATATCGTCTTTATTCAAATGATAGCCAAATTGAATGAGACCGATTAATAAAACTATGGCTATAATACCTATATAAGTTCTCGGTTTGGCAAAGGTTTTATATAACTCTACAAACAATAAATTTCCCATATCAATTCTCTGTCAATTTTAAGAATAAATCCTCTAGTTTCTTACGTGTATAGAAATTTTGAATAGGTTCGTCCATTAGGATAATATCCTTATGCATTGTTGCCACCTCATTCATGGTTGATTTCATAAGAATATGATTTTCGGAAACAGATTCTAACTGCGAATTGTAGACCGAATTTTTAATTTTCTCAGCCAGTCGGTTTATTTCAGTAGTCTCTATATTGACCATGACATCGGAACCATGCAGTAGCTCTTTTGCACTGCCTTGTATCACATTGACGCCTTTATCTATAATGATGAGACTATCTACAATTAATTCTACTTCTGATAAAATATGCGAAGAAATGATGATCGTTTTTTTCATTTCGTTTTTCATTCGAAGAATGAGCTGACGAAGTTCAATCATTCCCCTAGGGTCAAGTCCATTGGAGGGTTCATCTAGGATAATTATTTCCGGATCGTGAATAAGCGCTGCAGCTATCCCCAGTCTTTGTTTCATACCTTGCGAACAAGCTTTGAATTTGACTTTTTCTTTTCCTTTTAATCCTACCAATTCCAAACTATCATAGATTACCTTCTTTGTAGGATTCTTATTGTAAAGCATAGCGCTGAGTTTGAGATTGGTCTCTAAACTCAAATTTTTATAGAAATCAGGCTTCTCCACTATGCACCCCACCGAACTCAAAAACTCACTTCGACATTCATTGATATTTTTTCCTTTAAATAGTATTTCGCCACTATCAGGTTTTATTAGTGTTAGCAAGCAACGAATTGTAGTGGATTTCCCAGCACCATTGCATCCAAGAAATCCAAAAATCTCACCTTGGTTCACAGTTAGACTCACTCCATTCAAGGCTTTGAATTTCTTGAAGGATTTGTGGAGGTTCCTAATTTCTAGGATAGGGTTTTTCAAGCAAAAAATATTATTCAAAATTAAGAATTAAAAATTCAAAATTACCCAAACGCTCGCTCCATCAAATCCTGCAATTCTAATAAATGCTGTTTTTTGTTTCCTGTGGCAGGGGAGGAGGAGGTTTTGCGTGCAACCACTTTGTAAACGACTTCGCCTTTCATTCGGTATTGTCTATCGAGAAGATAAGTCCAAGCACCCATATTGGCAGGTTCTTCCTGTACCCATACATGCTCTGCTTTTTTATACTTTTCAAATACAGCCTCTACCTGATTGATAGGAATAGGGTAGAGCTGTTCCAAACGAACGATGGCTATATCATCTCGCTTGTCTGCTTCTTTTTTAGCCAAGAGTTCGTAATATATTTTACCTGAACAATGTAGCACGCGCTTCACTTTTTTGACATCCGCCTTGGTATCATCTATTAGTTCTTGAAATTCTCCATTTAAGATTTCTTCCACTGGACTGACACAGCTAGGATGTCTTAATAATGATTTTGGAGACATTACGATAATAGGAATTCTAAAATTCCTGGCTAATTGACGGCGTATGGCGTGGAAATAATTGGCTGGGGTAGTAATGTTACATACTTGTACGTTGAATTCTGCGCATTGTTGGAGAAATCGCTCCATGCGAGCACTCGAGTGCTCAGGTCCCTGACCTTCGTAGCCATGGGGTAAAAGTAAAACCATACCGGAATTGATTTTCCATTTGGTCTCACTCGACATCAAAAACTGATCGATGATAATTTGTGCACCGTTTGAAAAATCACCGAATTGCGCTTCCCATATGACCAAATTATCTGGACTGGCTATGGAGTAGCCAAAATCAAAACCTAAAACGGCATATTCTGACAATAAGGAATTGAAGATATGCGCCTGTGCTTGCTTATCAGATATGGCATTGAGTCGATTGTGTTCTTGATTATTGTTCTGGTCAAATATACAGGCATGTCTATGCGAAAAAGTTCCGCGCTTGACATCCTCACCTGATAATCGCACAATTTTTCCTTCTTTCAATAAAGAGCCATAGGCCAATAATTCTCCGGCTTGCCAGTCCAGTTCTCGCTTATCTAGCATACGAGATTTCCAGTCTGCCATTTGCTTTTCTATCTTTTTCAAGGGAGAAAAATTAGCTGGAATATTCGTGATTTTATCAGCAATTAATTTAAAATCCGCTTCTGAAATAGCAGTCTTAGGACTGGTTTCAAAATCTAAAGCTCTTGCTTTTTGCATTTTCATCCAAGCCTTTTCATGAGGCCTATAGACATAGTCTTTCGTTTCTTCCTTTACCTTATTTAATTTATCTTGAAGGTCATCGTAGAGTTCTTTATCTAGCTTTTTTACCATATCTGCCTCTACGGTGCCTAATTGCGAAAGATAATCTGCATAGACGTCTCGTGGATTTTTCTTTTTCGCTATTATATTGTAAAGCTCTGGTTGGGTGTATTTCGGATCATCGCTTTCGTTGTGTCCATGCTTGCGATAACAAACCATATCTATAAATACATCCTTCTTGAATTTTTGACGATATTCTGCTGCTATTTCACAGGCAAATATGACGTCTTCTACACTATCTCCATTCACATGGAAAACAGGGCAATTGAGCATAGCTGCTATAGCCGTGCAATAATCGGAAGAGCGCGCATCGTCCCAATCCGTGGTAAATCCTATTTGGTTATTGATGACAAAATGTATAGATCCAAAATTACGATATCCCTTCAACTGAGACATTTGAATCACCTCTTGACCGATTCCTTGTCCAGCTATAGCTGCATCTCCATGAATGATAATAGGTAACACTTTAGAGTAATCCGATTGATATTCGATATCTGCCTTTGCTCTTGAAAATCCTAGAACGACAGGGTTTACAGCCTCTAAGTGAGACGGATTTGCTAATAAGTTGACATATAAATCTCCCTGAGGTGTAGGCCACATAGAGGAGAAACCCTTGTGATACTTCACATCACCATCCCCTGCTGCAGAGTCTATATTGGTTCCTTCAAATTCAGTAAAAATCTCTTCATAGGTTTTTTTCATGATATTGACCAAGACATTGAGGCGACCTCGGTGCGCCATTCCTATGACTACTTCTTTAGAACCTAGTTCTCCCGTCTTATCGATAATAGCCTCTAGTGCAGGAATCGTACTTTCACCACCTTCGATGGAAAATCGCTTTTCACCTATAAATTTTTTACCTAGAAACTCTTCGAAAACCACGGCTTTATTAAGAGATTTCAGGGTCTTATGTTGTTTATCTGTACTGAATTTTTTATCTAAATATCTCTTTTCTGCTACATCTTTTAACCACTGGTATTCTTCCTCATTGCGAACTGACTGTAATTCAAAACCGATTTTGCTGACATATATTTTATGTAGTCGATCAAGAATAGCCTGTAGGCTAGCTGCGCCTAATCCCAATTCACTTCCTACTGTAAACGTTTTATTCAAATCTGCTTCCGTCAGTCCAAAATGAGAGAGGGAAGTTTGAAAACCTCGGTCCTTTCTTTTGCGCAATGGGTTGGTATCTGCTATCAGATGGGCATAATGCCTGTAGTATTGTATGAGGTGAAAGACTTTAAATTCGTCCGATGAAAAACTGGAAGAACTGCCACTTTGGCTAGATTCTCGTCCTACAGCGAAATCAAATCCGTCAAAAAATTTCTTAAACTCGGGATCTATAGAGCTTGGATTCGATTTGTAATCATTGTAAAGTCCTTCTATCACAGAAGGGTGTGCATTGGAAATAAAAGAAAATTGGCTAGTCATAATATAGCTAAAAGCTTGAAAATACGATAAAAAGCAAAGCTAAAGAATATTCGACAGAATAAGAAATGAAGTATAGGTATTTAACAATAATTTGGGGAAGGTAGTTTTTCACAGAATGCACGGAATGAACTGAAGCATAAACAGATTTATCCCAAATTTTAAGAAAACAATCGTCTTTTGACAAAACAGAGCTAACATAGCTCCGGTGAGCAAGGCCTATGTTTAAAATGGTGATTTAATCCCCTCCCAAATTTTGGTTGAAATGCAAAAAGGCTTCGATAATTCG
>JAEUUY010000002.1 GCA_016787225.1 Chitinophagales bacterium | reverse complement strand
ATTTTCTGAAAATCCCTTATAGAAGCTACCATCTTGTTCACTTTGAAGAATATATACGTAAAACATGCGCTAATAAAAAAAGCTAGCATTCCACTAGCTCTAATTGGTTAAGCGGAGAGAAAGGGATTCGAACCCCTGGACCTGTTACAGTCAACGGTTTTCAAGACCGCCGCATTCGACCACTCTGCCATCTCTCCGGGTGCAAAACTAAAAGATTTGAATTTATCGAATGTTTTTTTTTGTAAAAAAACTAGTACTCTAGTCCCAAAAAGCCAGAATTCAGGGAATTATATTAACCTTTTTGAAAAATATTACAAAATATAATGCCGACCTTGAATTTTCTTAGTGAGGAACGAACTTAGAAAATAATCGGTTCGGTATAAATATCGCAACAAGAATAAAAAACTAATCTAACGAATATTCAACTGAAGATTTTTAGTAATCATACCTACAGCTATAGCTAACAGTATGACCCCAAACATTTTTCGCATAACTAGAATAGTACTTTCTGAGATTTTATCTTTTAAGAAATTTAGATATCGTAATACGAGAAATACAACAATTACATTTATTACAATTGCTAATGCAATTTCCAGATAGTTATACTGAGATTTTAATGTTAGTATTGTGGTAATAGTACCAGCGCCTGATATTAATGGAAATGCAACCGGAACAAGTGCGGTTGCTTTATTTTGTTGTTTCGCTTGTTTTATAATATTTCTACCCAGAACCATTTCCATAGCCAATATAAACAAAATAATACCTCCAGCCACTGCGAATGAGGATTTAGTAACTCCTAAAAACATTAAAAACTTCTCCCCTAGAAACAATGCCATAAGCATAATGATGAGCGATGCAAACGAGGCGCGTTCAGGATGTATTTCACCCGAATTTTTACTAATATCAATCAATAAAGGTAACACGCCAATAATATCAATAACAGTAAATAATGTAATAGTAACGGTGAGAATCTCTTTAATACCTATGCTTTCCATTATTACAAATAAACCACAAAGTTAAGTTATTTCATGGTAGTAACTCTTAAACAATCGTTATATATTTTATTAATTTTCTGTGAAATATAAGACGATTCAAAATTTTCTCTTGCATAATTTGAAAGTTTTGCTTTATCAATCGTTGGATTATTTAGAATAAGTGATTGCATGATATCAGTTAATTGTTGGACATTTCCTTTCTCTATCAACCATGCTCCTTCATTTGGAAAAAACTCATGTACACCACCTACATCTGTTGAAATAAAAGGTAATCCTGACGCCATTGCCTCAGCTAGTACACAAGGTTGGTTTTCAAAATCACTAAACAAAACGAAACAATCCGCTGACCTCATATAGTCCGAAACTTCTTTATGGGACAATGCTGGTGCAATTTGAATGACATCTTGTAATTTATTGAATTCTACGAAATCTTCGACTTGTTTGATGTCTCCATTTCCACCTATGATGAATCGAAAAGAAAAGTTCTTTTGTTTAAGATATAATATGGCACTTAATATTCCACCAATGTTCTTAGCTTCGCTTAAGTTGGATAAATGTAGGAATGTAAATACTGGATTTTTATAGCCATTAGGGTAAAATAAATCGATGTTAATCACATTGGGAACGACTTCTATTGGCAATTTTCCGAAAAGTTCTTCTATTTTCCTCCCTAAATGCCTGCTGACAGGTAAAACACTCCGGGCTCCCTTAAATATAGGTTTGTAGACTATTTTTTTAAGCCATGCATTCTTAATACTATGAAATCGGTGGTACTGCGTAGCATGCTCAGTTAGGATGTATGGTAAAGCTTGAAACAGTAACCATACAAAGTGGTAATGAACTACATTGGCATGAATGAGATCTATATTATTAAGATTATTTCTTCCTTTAATTAAGCCTGTGACTTTACGAAAAAAATTTAATAATGAAATTTTTGACTTTGGAAAATAATAAAGATATTCTGTCATTTGCTCGTTTACATGTATGGTTTCTAGCTCCCATTTATTTATATTAGGATCGCCTTCAACATGAACAACAGATACTTTGCTTATATCGGATATAGCCATCGCATGACGCTGCACAAAATCGCCATTATATGAATCTAGTCGGTTTGGGTACCAACTCGAAATGAGCATGATATGTTTTCTCTTCTCTATGACTATAAATTTATTCACAAATTTAGACTATATATAAAAACTGTGATAAATTTCATGAGAAAGTCAATACTTTTGATTCTTAGAAATAGAGTTATATGTCAAGGAAAAGAGGCAAACTGCGTATTAATAGAATTTTATGGATAGGTATAACTCTAATTTCCATATTTTTTATTTTTAAATTTTTTTCTACATTAAGACCTGCATTTCTTTTTCCAAAATGGAAAGACTATGCCGTACATGGTGTAGACGTATCGAAATATCAAGGTCAAATAGATTGGTATCAACTAAACAATCATGAAGTTAAGTTCGCCTTTATAAAGGCAACAGAAGGTAAAGAACTAGTGGATAAAGAGTTCCAAAATAATTGGCAGCAAGCAAAAGAAGTAGGTATAATTAGAGGAGCCTATCATTTCTATAGACCAAATTTAGATTGGAAAATACAAGCTAGGAATTTTATCTCACAGGTAGAATTAGAAAAAGGCGACCTACCGCCTGTTTTAGATATAGAATTAGTCCATCATAGAGATCAGTTAAATTTGCTTTCTGATATACGAAAATGGTTAGAGGTCGTGGAGAGGCACTATGGGGTGCGTCCTATAGTCTATACGTATGAAAACTATTACAATCGATTTTTGCTAAATGAATTTAGACATTATAATCTGTGGATAGCTAAGTATAGCCATAGTTCTCCTTGCTTAGATGATGATGCTCGCTGGGAGTTTTGGCAGTTTTCAGAAACAGGGGAATTAAAAGGTGTGGTGAATAAAATAGATTTAAATTGTTTCTATGGCACAGAAGCTCAATTGAGAAAAATTTTAAAAAAATAGTCATATGAGAAACTATGTTGCTAATTTATATTCATTTCTGAAAGATTTAGGAGATGAAACTATCTCTGAAAAGCAGTCAAAGTATATGCGTTATCGATTTCCATTTTTTGGATTGATGAATAAGACAAGAGATATATACTGGAAAGAATATCAAGAAGTGGCAGGAAAGTTAGATAAGAATTGTATGATTGAGTTTGCTACCGAATGTATTAGATATCCTGAACGCGAAATGTGGTACATAGCTTCTCAGGTATTGAAGGAAAATAAGAAAAGATTGAGAGCACAAGACTTAAAATTTATCAAAGACATGATAGTAAAATCTGACTGGTGGGATATTGTGGATTTATTGGCTTCGAATTGTATTGGCGCTCTTTGTACAAAATTTCCTGATCTTAGAAATGAAGTCAATAGCTGGATAAAAAGCGAAAACTTTTGGCTTCGTCGCACTGCCATAATATATCAGTTAGGCTATGGAGTGAAAACGCATGAAGAAATTCTGTATCAGCATATTCTTCAAACCTGTCACGAAAAAGAATTTTTCATTCGCAAGGCTATAGGCTGGGCACTCCGCTCTTACTCAAAGGTAAATCCTGTATCCGTAAGAAATTTTATAGAAATAAATCAGAATAAATTATCTAATTTAAGCGTAAAGGAGGGAAGTAAGTACCTGTAACAGCTACTCCGCAAACGGTATTATTTAATTTTCTTTATTTTAAAAGCATAACTGCCAGTAATCTCGCCACCTAGAGTCTTTGTTTGGAGAAAATGCTCATGATTATAAATTGGGATATTATATCCAAAAGTAATTCTTATTTGATTCTTATAACACCAACCGATTTCGGGTTTAATTTTAATACTTAAATGCTTCATATTTGTATACATAATCGTATGGAATCCAAAAATAACAGGTCTTTCAATCCAGCCTCCTACATTTAGTCCTGCAAAGGGATTCTCACTTAATACAAATTTAGAGGTCAATGACAAATTAGGTCTTGCATGATGTATTTCCCTTGAGTACTGCCTTATGATCCCTAATTCAATAAATGGTCTTATATTTTCCATATTTTCACTATATCCTTGAATTCCACCACCAGTAAAAATCATAGTTTGCATTTGTGATTGCAATTTAAGATTTGTAAAGAATAAGGTCAAAATGAGAATTACAAATGACGTCTTCATTATCCAAAATTTAATTGCTAACAAACAATTATTAAAACATAACCACCTTAAACCACACTCGCTTAGCTTCCAAGTCTACTTTGTCAACTACTATTGTAACAGGCTGTCCCATATGAAACTCTGTATGGGATTGGTGTCCTTTTAAAGTTAAAGTGGTAGGATTAAAACTGAAATTTTCTCTAAAATTAGAGCTCAGTTCTACATAACCTTCACATTTGTTAGCTTTGAGTTCTACCCAAAAGCCTGTGCCATTCATACCGCTAACGATACCTTCAAATTCTTGCTTTAAATGATAACTCAAATATTCTACTTGTTTATATTTAATACCTTCACGTTCGCAGTCTGTGGCTTTACGTTCTTGATCTGAGCAATGCATACACATTTCTTCCATTTGTGCAGCTGTATAGTCAACTTTTTTCTTTTTAAGCACATTGGTAAGTAGTCTGTGCGCAATTAAATCAGGATATCGACGAATAGGCGATGTGAAATGTGAATAATGCGTGAAACCGAGTCCATAATGTCCTATGTTTTCCGTCGAATAATAAGCCTTAGCCATTGATCGAATGGCCATTTGATTTAATATATCGGACTCAGGACTATCAGATATTGAAGTTAAAAACTCATTTAGTATCCCAGCAGCTTGTTCTGGTTTGGTTATTTTTTTTATTTTGTGTCCGCCCAGTCTCAAGGCAGCTTCACTAAATTGTTCCAATTTAGCTAAATCAGGGGTTTCATGGTCTCTATAAATACCAGCAGGAATCATCTTCTTTTTTGAATAGACTTCTAAAGCCATCGCAACACTTCTATTGGCACGAAGCATAAATTCTTCTATGAGCCAATTTGCCTCCTTCTGCACTTTAGGAATGATATCAATGGGCTTTCCAGATTCATCCAAAACAAATTGAACTTCTGGTGCCTCAAAATTGATACCTCCTTTATGAAAACGTTCTTCCCGCCATGATGTAGCGATTTTATGGAGAAAGAGAATAGTTACAGAATGATCTCCCTTACCGGTTTCTATAACTTGCTGTGCTTCTTCATAGGTAAACCGTCTATCCGAATGAATAACTGTTTTTGCTAAATATTCATTATGAACTTTTCCATTCTCATCTATGTGATAAATCATAGAGAAAGCCAATCTATCCTCCTTAGGATTCAACGAGCAGAGGTCATTGGATAATTTTTCTGGTAGCATAGGTGCTACTCTATCAGGAAGATAAACTGAGGTAGCTCGGCGTAACGCTTCTTTATCTAATTCTGTGCCTAGCTGAACATAATGTGCCACATCGGCTATATGCACTCCTACTTCATAGAGATTTTCTTCTAGCTTTTTAACTGAAAGGGCATCGTCAAAATCGCGTGCAGTTTTAGGATCAATTGTAATTGTCAAAGTATTTCGCATGTCCAATCTATCTGCTAAATCCTTGTCTGTTAATTTTGACTTTATTGGTTTTAATTCTTCTAACACCGCTTCTGGAAATTCCTGGTGAAATTCACGTTCGAGAAGTATAGTGCGCATAGTTAGCTCATTGGGGTTGAAATTTTTCAATACCTCTATGACCTTACCTCTTGGATTTTTTTCTTTATCTCCCCATTCAATAAACTCGATTTCTACATAATCTCCATCTTTTGCTCCATGAGTATATTTTGATGAAATATAGAAATCAAAAAGTGCTTTGGAAGAAACCGGAGTGACGAAGTAAACTTCAAATTCTTTAGATTTATGAACGGAAAACCTACCGATAAAACTTTTGAGCTTACGTTCTATTACTCTTATAAACTTAGCTTCGGTTCGTTTACCTTCTTTTATCTTATCGAGTTTTACTAGAATACGATCACCCGCAAAAGCTGGAACATTTTTGCTTCGAAGTATAGCATCTCTATCCATACCGTCTATCGACACAAACATAGCTCCTGTAGCTGTAATGTCAAGGATACCCTCTACTTCAACATTTCCATGGAGAACAATTTCGCTATTCGTTATGGTTTTTTTATTTTCTAATTTAGTGATTGATTTTGGCTTGGTAGATATCTCGTCATCCCACTGTTTGAGCATATAGACATCCATTTCAATTTCTACTATTTTCTTTTGCTTTTTCAGCACCATAAGCGCGTGAACTAGCTTTTCTTTTCTTGTAGATTTGGGTAAAAGCTCTTTTAGTTTATCAAAACTAAACTTCTTCTCATAGTTTTTATTGAACAAGTTTAGAATTTTTGTTTCTGTTTTTTCGTTTTTATCTTTCAACACGATTTCTTATAATTATTATTTTTAAATTCAATGGATTATTTCATCAACTCACTAGCTATATGGTCAGCCATTACCTTGCCTGAGGTAGTTAGTTTAAAGTAGTTGTTTTCGTAATGTATCCAATTTTGAGCTTGCATTTCTTGAATCTTAGAGAGGAAATGATTCTCAAAATTTTTTCCAAAGGTAGTCTTTATTTCTTCAATGCCTAGTCCAAAAATAGTTCTCAACCTAGTCATAACATATTCATTGTATTTGTTTTCTATACTTAATACTTCACTTTCACTATAGTTTTCTCCTTGATCTATGGCCTCCATATAGTTTTTTAAATTAGAGACATTCCAGCGTCTTTCCTTTCCTGAATAGCTGTGAGCCGAAGGCCCAAATCCTAGATAGGGTTCTTGTTTCCAATAGCTAATGTTATGCAAAGACCAATGATTTTGCTTTCCAAAATTCGATATTTCGTATTGAATAAGCTTATTTCTTTCTAGATAGTCAATAGTGTAAAAATACATTTCATTCAAGGTATTATCAGGCTCTACAGAAAGTTCCTTCCTAGCTACTTTTCTGGCTAAGGCCGTTTTCTCTTCTACCGTGAGATTATAAGTCGAAATATGGTCAACTCCAAGAGCAATTGCTTGTTCCAAATTATTTTTCCATTGTTTTAAGCCTGAAAATGGTAAACCAAAAATTAAATCCAGTGAAACGTTGTCAAATTTTTCCTTTGCCATTTTTATCGCCTGGATAGCTTGATCAGCATTATGATTGCGATTCATGATTTCTAAGTCAGGATTTGAAAATGACTGAACGCCAATGCTGAGTCTATTTATACATAATACTTTCAATTCTGAAAGATAAGAGGCGGTTATATTTTCAGGATTTGACTCAATGGTAATTTCTGTATTGCTTTCTAACGAATAATTGCCCTTAATAGCCTCAAATATCTTTTCTAAGTCTTGAATACTTAAAAGCGAAGGAGTTCCACCACCAAAGTAAATAGATGAGATGCTTTGACCAATTAATTCTAAACTTCTAGTTTCTATCTCCTTGCACAACGCTTTTATAAATTCTGCTTTTTTGACAGTGCTTAAGGTAAAATAGAAAGAGCAATAATGACAGGCTTTCTTGCAAAAAGGTATATGAATGTAGAGCGCGGCCATATTTCAACTAACAGTAAGTTACCAATTACGAATAAATAGGGAGAACTTTAAATAGTATTGGCTAGGATTAATCAGAATTATTTTTAATTGTAATAACATCTTGTTCTATGGCTAATTTCAATTCATCTATACTACCATACTTCTCCTCTCCCCGGATATAATGGTGAAACCTTAATACAACTTCTTTCCCATAAATATCGTCCATAAAATCTATAATATAGGTCTCAATTTTCGGGATATCAATATTTTCAACCGTAGGATTAAATCCAATACTAGTGGCTGATTTGTATGAAACACCGTCAATTTCTATGGTAGTATGATATACCCCTATGGCAGGAATCAATTTATGAATATCATTTGATAAAACATTCGCCGTAGGAAATCCAAGTGTCCTTCCTAATTTTTTTCCTTCTATTACTTTCCCAGTAACGGAATATTGATATCCAAGCAATTCATTCGCTTGTTCTATTCTTCCATGTTGAATATGATGTCGAATAATACTAGAACTTATATGACTTCGCTGGTTCATATATTCTTGAAGTTGTTTCACTTCTAAGTTTAAACCAAATTTTTCTTTCAAGGCTAAAAATGTATCTATAGAACCTTGTCTATCTCTTCCGAATTTATGATCATAGCCCAATACGACAATTCTTGGGTTTAAAGGTTTCAGGATATAATCTTGTATAAACTCTTCAGCACTTTTTTGTGATAAGTCTCTGGTAAAAGGTATGGCAATAAGATGCTCTACTCCTAGTTTTTCTAATTGAGATATTTTCTCAGCCCAGGTTTGTAAAAGTTTAAAATCACTATTATTCTGCAAAACCAACCTTGGGTGTGGTTCGAAACTTATAAGATAAAACGGAAGCTTATTTTCATCTGCTATTTTCTTAACTTCATTGATTAAAAACTGATGACCCAGGTGCAGTCCATCAAAGGACCCAATAGTGATAATACTCTCAGTTAGCTGAGGGAGCTTTTGATAAATATTCATATCACTCTTTGGTAGCTAAAGTTTTATGAATAGTTTCCATATCAAGAGAATGTTCAATGGAATAGTCTCCTACTTTGCTTCTTACCAGATGATCCAGATAAGCACCAGAATTTAATCTTTTACCAATATCAAAAGCCAAAGTGCGAATATAAGTTCCTTTTGAAACTCTAACTTCTACTTTGATTAGCGGTAAATTAAATTCAATAAGCCGAATATCATATACTTCTATCTCCTTTGGTTTTACTTCCACTTCGATACCTTTTCGTGCTTTCAGAAATAATCTTTTACCATCTTGCTTTACGGCTGAATAAACAGGGGGAATCTGCTCTTGTTTACCCATAAAACTCTTAAGTGTATCTGAAACTAATTTTTCATCGATATGATCTATTGGATAGGTAGCGGAAATTTCAGTTTCTTTATCATAAGAAGGTCTCTCAGCACCTAGAAAAATGGTCGCAATATAAGTCTTAGGCAAGGCATGAATAGCATCGACTTGTTTGGTCATTTTTTGTGTACAAATGATAAGTAAGCCTTCTGCTAAGGGATCTAGAGTCCCCGCATGTCCTATTTTTAGTTTTGATACAGATTTTCTTGTTAGTCCTTTAATTTTCTTTACGACATCAAACGAAGTCCAATCAAGAGGTTTATATACTGGTAGAATAGTACCATTTTCTAGTTCATCTAAAAGATTCATAAGATTATATCATTTGCAAAGAAAATCCAAAATATTTATAAAGCAAAATGACTAGTAAACCTATTATGATTCTATAATAAGCGAATACTTTAAATCCATATTTCACAATATACGAAACAAAGAACTTGATTGCTAAAACGGCTATAATAAATGCGACTATATTGCCGAAAAAAAGCAAAGAAATTTCTTGCGTATTAAGTGCTGAAGTTCCTTCTTTTAAGAAATCGTATAAGTCTTTAACGGTTGCTAGAAACATTATTGGTACCGCTAAAACAAAAGAAAATTCAGCGGCATCTTTTCTAGTCATTCCTTGAAACATCCCACCATATATAGTGGCTGCAGACCTAGAAACTCCGGGAAAAATAGAGATTGCTTGAAAGACTCCGATTAAAAAAAAATTATAAGGTTTTATCTTTTCTTTAAACTCAGACTTTTTATTGAAATAGGGCTCAAGATAGAGCATAATCCAGCCGCCTATAAATAAGTTGATTCCTACAATAAGTACACTACCCAAAGCCTGATCAACATATTTTTTTAATAAAAAGGCGATGATTAGCGTAGGAAGGGCGGCATAGGCAATGTTAATATAAAACTGAAATCCAACGAAAAAACGCTTCCAATAAAGAGCCACGACCGATAAAATAGCTCCAAACTGAATAGAAATTATGAAAAGATTGAGGAAGGAACTGGTTCTAAGTCCAAGTGCAGCAGAAGCTAGTATCATATGCCCCGTAGAGGACACAGGGAGAAATTCAGTAAGACCTTCTACTAGCGCTATTATAAACGCTTCGAAGTAAGTCATTAATTTTCTTTTTTAGCAGATAATATGGCGTAAATTTCAATCAAAAAGCCTACGATTATAACTATAGGCGCTACGACTATTCTACGAACACTATATACCTCTTCTTTAGGAAAGGTTGCAGTGAGGCTTTCTACATCATTATTAGTACCCATCATCAATCCGTATCCTACGAAAATAACAATCAAGCCTAATAGCATCAATTGATAATTCTTCTTGCCGAATAATAAAGGACTGCTATAGCTTTTCGTATCTTCTACTTTTTTAGTTTCAACTTTATCTAGGTTCAAATCAGTTTTTACTTGTGCTTTTTTTGACATTTTAGTGAATGTTAAATTATTTATTTTAGTATAAAGAGTCCAGTTTCATTCTTAAATATTTATTAACAGCAAAAAAGGTACTAATAAATGAAAGTATGACACCTAGCAAAATTAGTCCAAAAAATATGATAGACAAATATTTTAATTCTTTTTGCAATTCTAGTAGTTGAGTGTACTTGTCAAAAAAGTATAATATCAATATCAATAATGCGGACGCAATCAAGGCACTAACAATGCCATTTAATATCCCTCGCCAAATATATGGTCTTATTATAAACCATCTAGTGGCTCCCACAAGCTGCATACTTTTTATCAAAAATCTATCAGAAAACATTGCCAGACGGATTGTGCTATCTATTAGGACTATGGCTATTATTAGCAGAAAAAGTGTGATTGCACCTAAAATTAGAGAAACTTTTCTCAAATTTTTATCTAATGTTTTGGATATAACCTTTGGATAAGTGGCATCTTTAACTAAGGGATTTTTTAATATCCACTTTTTCGTGTTTTCCAGCACCTCTGGCTTAAACACTTCAGATTTAATATTGACTTCAAATGAGTTAAAGAGAGGATTATAACCAATAACATTAATAAAATCTTCATTGATTTCTTTCTTTAGTTTGGCAGCAGCTACATCTTTAGAAACAAATTTCACTTTTTTGACAGCAGACAAATTCTCCAACTCTGCTTTAAAATTGTCGTAGTCGCTTTGCTTAGAATCTATTAATTCTACTTGAATGTAAACACTTTCTTTTAAAGCATCGCTGGTATTTTTTGCTATCCATATAAATATACTTAAAAATCCAGTTAAGAAGAGAACTGTTGTGATGCTAAATATTGAATTCCAATAAGATATTTTATTTCTAGTTTGTTTGGAATGTGTTCCCATTTTTATTTACATTATATTTTAATCAAAGGACTTACCTCTGGCATTGGTTATTTTAACTACTTCTTCAAACTGTTCTTTATTTAAATCATTGTAAAAGAATAAAGCTGGATCTACTTTTTGGTCGTTGTACTCTACTTCATAGTGCAGATGTGGACCTACTGAAGCACCTGAATTGCCAACCAATCCTATTTTTTGACCACGTTTAACCTTTTCCCCTGGTCTGACAGCATAACTTGAAAGGTGGGCATATCGGGTTTTATAACCGTAGCCATGATTTACTACGATACAATTACCATAGCCTCCATCATAGCTGCAAGTCATAACTACCCCATCTCCGGACACGTATATCGGGGTACCACTAGGCGCTGTAAAATCAACACCTTCATGCCGCTTGGGTATTCTATAAATGGGGTGCATACGCCACCCAAAGCCAGAAGCAATGCGCGTCAAATCTTTATTGGATACTGGTTGTATAGATGGAATTGAACTTAACATTTCATCCTTTCTTCTCACGAGGTCCGCTAATTCATTGTATGAGCGTTCTTGTAGTTTCATCGTGTTTCGAACGATGGTAATTTTTTTCAAAATATCTCCAATCACTTTATATTCTGATTCTTTGGTCAATAGGTCATACTTTTCTACACCATTTTCTACAGATTTCCAAATATTTTCATCCAAGGGATCCCTTTGATAAATAACGCGATACATATTTTCATCTCGCTTTCTAAGTGTAGCCAAATCTTCGTTTACAAGACTTAGGTGCCTATCAAGGGTTTGATATTCCTTTTGTAAAAGTTTGATTCTTCTATTCAGACTTTGTTCATTAGGCGATGGGAAAATCTTGTGTGAAACCATAACTGAAATGAATCCAAAAACGAGAATTCCGCTTAAAATCATGAGACCATAACCTAATTTTGATTGCCAACTGACCTTCTTTTGTTCAAACGTCAGATTTGCATGATTAAAAACTAAGGTTGGTTTCTTTTTTGCCATTAATTCTATATCTTTGCCTACCCAATTTGGAATAGATAAAGTGGAGTTTAGTCTACAAATAAAGCTAATTTTGCCTAATTTATACTGAATTAATTCACAAAAACAGCAATAGATCATAATAAAATGAATGCCAACGAGATTAGGAATCAGTTTTTAGAATTTTTCGCTTCTAAAGGACACAAGATTGTCCCGTCTGCACCTATGGTCGTCAAGAATGACCCTACCCTCATGTTTATCAATGCGGGAATGAATCCATTTAAGGATATATTTCTCGGTAATAGAAATGCTGAGGACAAACGTATAGCAGATACACAAAAATGTCTACGGGTATCTGGAAAACACAATGATCTAGAAGAAGTAGGAGTAGATACTTATCATCATACTATGTTTGAAATGTTGGGTAATTGGTCTTTTGGAGATTATTTCAAAGAAGAAGCCATTCAATGGGCATGGGAATTATTGACTGAAGTGTATAAGCTGCCAAAAGATCGATTATATGTAACTATTTTCGAAGGGGATGCCAAGGAGAACTTAGCAAAAGATGAAGATGCTGCAAGAATATGGGAAAAATATATAGCCAAGGATAGAATTTTATTGGGAAATAAAAAAGATAATTTCTGGGAAATGGGCGATGTGGGACCCTGTGGTCCTTGTACTGAAATTCATTTTGACAGTAGAAGTGATGAAGAACGCCTCAAAGTAGACGGAGCTAGCTTGGTCAATGCGGATAATCCATTTGTAATAGAAATCTGGAATAATGTCTTTATGGAATTTAATCGGAAGACAGATGGTTCTCTTGAGTATCTGCCAGCCAAACACGTAGACACAGGTATGGGATATGAGCGATTGGTACGTGTCATTCAAGGTAAAGATTCCAATTATGATACCGATTTATTCACGCCATTATTAGAAAAAGTAGAACGTCTTTCTAAAAAGAAATATGGAAAATCAGATAGTCGAGAAGATATCGCTATGCGAGTCATTGTAGATCATATCCGTGCTATTTCATTATCGATTGCAGATGGACAAATACCTTCCAATACGGGTGCTGGCTATGTCATTCGAAGAATACTAAGACGCGCTATTCGATTTGGCTACACCTACTTAGGTTTTGAGACCCCTTTTATGTATCAATTGGTTGAAGTTTTAGCCAATCAATTTAAAGAGGTATTTCCTGAGGTCATTGCTCAGCAATCATACATTGAAAACGTAATTCGAGAGGAAGAAACTTCATTTTTTAAAACCTTGAGTGTAGGGGTAAAATTGTTCCAAGAAAAAGCTAGCAACTCAAAAAATAAGACGCTCTCGGGCAAAGATGCATTCGAACTTTATGACACCTATGGCTTCCCCATAGACCTGACAAGATTAATGGCTAGAGAGCAAGAACTAGAAGTAAATGAAATAGAATTTGAAAAAGAATTAGAAATACAGAAAGATAGATCTAGACAAGCGACTAAGCTTGAAACCGAAGATTGGGTAGAGGTTCAAAGCAGTCCAAGTCATTCTGATTTTATTGGCTATGCTCTATTTGAAGCTGAGGTAAAAATCTTGAGATATAGGCAAGTAAAAACAAAAAAGGAGACCCTATACCAAATCGTACTAGATAAAACACCATTCTATGCAGAAAGTGGTGGACAAATTGGAGATACAGGTGTTTTAAAATCTGCGAATGGGCAAACCATTCAAATAATAAATACCTTGAAAGAGAATGATACCATTGTTCACTTTACAGATAAATTACTTGGGGATTTATCGGGAAATTTTCATGCACAGATTCATATTGAAAATAGAAAGCGAACAGCAAAAAATCATACTGCAACCCATTTATTACAGTCAGCATTAAGAATGGTTTTGGGAGATCATGTGCAGCAGAAAGGTTCTTTGGTAACACCAGAATATTTGAGATTTGACTTCTCCCATTTTGCAAAAATGACTGATGAGGAGCTGAAAAAAGTAGAACAAATCGTCAATGAAAAAATAGCCGCAGAAATCAAAGGGGTTATCGATCAAGATGTGCCAATAAAAGAAGCAATGGATAGAGGTGTGACAGCACTTTTTGGAGAGAAATATGGCGAGAAAGTACGTGTAGTAACCTTTGATAAGGAATATTCCATGGAGCTATGCGGTGGTACACACGTCTCCAATACAAGCGAAATAGGCTATTTTAAAATTTTATCTGAATCCTCTATCGCTGCCGGTATCCGCAGAATTGAAGCAACAACTTCTACCAACGTTTTAGACTATTATCAGCAAAAAGAAGCGACATTAAATGAAGTCAGTCAAATATTAAAACACCCACAAAAATTAGTACAGACAGTTCAAACTCTTACCAATGAGCATGGTCAAATGAGAAAGACTTTAACGAGTTATGAGCAAATTATTGCTAATTTAGAATTTGACAAACTAGTTCATAATACAAAGGAGATAAGCAAGGTATTGAGTTTTGACCACTTATCAAGTGAAATTGTCAAAGTATTAGCTACTAAACTAAGAAATCATTTTCAGGATAAATCCTTTATCCTAACGACCAAAGAAGATAGCAAACTGAAACTAACTATTGTGTGCGGAGATAATTATCTTAAGGATGGAAAACCAGATGCGAAATCTATAGTAAAAGAAATAGCCCCTATTATCAGAGGCGGCGGAGGTGGTCAGCCAACTATAGCCAACGCAGTAGGTGACATTAGCACAGATTTAGGCTTATTAGTGGGAAGTCTATAAGTTAAGTTCGGCCTGGGTTTAGAGTATCTGGCTTAAATCCTAATTCTACTTTAGAAAATACAAATTCTAAATCGGGATAAATCATATAGTTCGCAACAAAGTTGCTCCTAATTATTAAATTGGCTTAAATTTGCAGTCCTAAAATCAACTTTATATTTAAACCATGAATACTTTTTCTCATTTATCAGCGGATGACTACTCAAAACTTACTGAAGCACCTTTATATGTCGGTTTGTTAATAGCCGAAGCAGATGGAGAATTAGATCACAAGGAGCTGGAGTGGATAGAAAAAGTAACGCATTTTAGAATTAAAACCTCACATCATACCTTGAGAAAGTACTATTCGGATGCTAATTCTTATATTCAAGAAAATTTAGGCTTAGTTCGAAATTCTTTACCTGCTCAACAGGATCAAAAAATGCAATTTCTTTCTGATAAGCTAGCTGATTTAAAACCTATATTAGCTAAACTAGATGAGGGCTTTAGACATAGGATAATAGATAGCTATCACTCTATGGCACTTAGCGTAGCTGAAATCAGTGGTGGTCTACTCAATTTCTTTTCTACCAATCCTGCAGAGGAAAAATGGCTAGCACTAGAAATGCTTAATGATTAGTTAGGTATTGGAAGTAGCCTTAACAATTGCAAAGGCAAATAAACTATTATAATTTAAGTAATACCGTAGCAAGGTTTTAAAATGGGTTGGACCATTTTAAAACCTCTATTGGAATTATACAGTGAAACCCAAATATCATATAGTTCGCCAAGTTGTGGCTTCTAATGATTAATTGGGTTAATACAAAAAAAAAACAGATGCCAAGTATGACATCTGTTTTTTATTTACACATTTAGCCTAATTAGCTAATACTAAATATATTGAATTATTATCCTTTCGCCTTCTCTACAAGAGCTTTAAAGGCTTCAGGGTTATTTAAGGCCAAGTCAGCCATAGCCTTTCTATTCATTTCTATACCTTTTTCTGTACATAAATGAATAAATTTAGAATAAGACAAATCATACTCTCTCACAGCAGCGTTGATACGAGCTATCCAAAGAGTTCTCATATCTCTTTTCTTTAACTTTCTACCTGTATAGGCATATTCCCAAGCTTTCTCTACTGCATTTTTAGCTACAGTCCATACATTTTTTCTTCTACCAAAAAAGCCTTTGGCATGCTTGAGTACATTCTTTTTTCTTTCTCTAGAAGCTACACTATTTACTGAACGTGGCATACTATATTATTTTATTTCTTTTTAATTATTAGATAGCTAACAATAGCTTTACTCTATTCATATCACTCTCATGTACAAGACCTTTCTTAGTCAATCTTTTCTTTTGAACCTTGGTCTTTTTGGTCAAAATGTGATTCTTAAAGGCTTTATTTCTCTTAATTTTACCGGTACCAGTAACCTTAAATCTCTTTTTGGCACTGGAATTGGTTTTCATCTTTGGCATATAATTTCTATTATAATTCTAAAAAATTGGAGTGCAAATATATAGATTTCAAATTAAAAAGGTGTAAAAAGTTTGTTATTTCTTCTTTGACTTGGGTGCCAAAGTCATAAACATACGTCGACCCTCGGTTTTAGGTTCAGACTCTACAACTCCAAACTCCTCGAGTTTTTCTGCAAATCCCGTCAAAAGATCCTTGGCTCTATCCTGAAAAACTATATCTCGCCCTCTAAACATCACAAAACACTTAACCTTATTACCTTCTTGGAGAAACTTTGCTGCATGCTTAGACTTAAAATCTACATCGTGCTCATCTGTATTCGATGTAAATCTAATTTCTTTAATCGATACCTTTACTGTATTCGCCTTGATTTCCTTCTCTTTTTTCTTGCGCTCGTATAGAAATTTTTTATAATCCACTATTTTACAAATAGGTGCATCAGGATTAGGGCTAATCTCTACGAGATCTAAACCCATTTCCTCCGCCATAGCCAAGGCTTTAGCCGTCGGATATACTCCCTGTTCTACATTATCGCCTACTAGTCTTACTTTGGGATCCGTAATGCGATCATTGATTCTGTGTTCGTCTTCTTTTTTTACAAATCTTGGATTTCTAATAAATGGTTTTTTCTGCAAGTGTTTAATAATTTAATTTGTTATAAAATATGTTCTAAGGAACGAGTTTTTATTTCTTGTTTTAATTTGACGATGACCTCCTCCAGAGGCAACATTCCTTTGTCACCCTGACCATGAATGCGCACGGATACTTTATTTTCATTCATCTCCTTCTCTCCAATAATCATCATGTAGGGCACTTTCATCATTTCAGCATCGCGGATTTTCTTACCTATTTTCTCATTCCTATCATCCGCCTTTGAGCGAATACCTGCCGCTCGCATAGCTTTATTGACCTCGAGGGCATAGGGCATAAATTTATCCGAAATAGGCAAGATAGCTACCTGCTGAGGCGCTAACCAGGTTGGGAAGTTTCCAGCGAAATGCTCAATCAAAAATCCTATATAACGCTCATGTGTGCCAAGTGGCGCTCGGTGTATGATGAGAGGTCTCTCCTCTTCGTTATTTGAGTTTTTAAAGTTTAGATTAAACTTCTCCGCCGAGCTAAAATCTACTTGATTGGTAGCCATAGTAAACCAGCGACCTATCGCAGACTTCATTTCGACATCGATTTTAGGGCCATAGAATGCCGCTTCGTCAGCCACTTCTTCAAATGGAACACCTAACTCCATAAGTACCTTGCGAACCATAGCCTCAGTCTCGAGCCACAACTCAGGATTATTGACATATTTCTGACCCAGTTTGGAAGGTTCATGCAGTGATAGTCGCATTTTATAATCTGTCACCCCGAATAGTTCGAAGTTTTTCTGATACAAGCGATTGACTTTGGCGAATTCATCATAGAACTGCTCCTTGGTGCAGTAGATGTGGGCATCATTCATATGCAGCACTCTAGATCGCATAATTCCAAATAATGACCCACTATCTTCGTAGCGATAACAAGTGCCATATTCCGCGATTCTGTATGGTAAATCTTTATATGACTTCTGCTCTGCATCGAACACCTTGTGGTGATGAGGACAGTTCATAGCTCGTAGATAATATTTTGTACCATCCATTTCCATAGGAGGATACATACTATCAGCATAATAAGGTAAATGTCCGCTGGTGAGATACAACTCTTCCTTGGCTATGTGAGGCGTTACTACCCTATGGTAACCATCCGCATCTTCATCTTCCTTGGCTAGTCGCTCCATTTCTTCTATCATGATACCACCATTAGGCAGCCACAGCGGTAAACCCTGACCTACCACATCATCAAAGGTAAACAAGCTCAATTCTTTACCAAGCTTCCTATGGTCGCGCTTTTTAGCTTCCTCTAGCATAGTGAGGTAGGCATCCAATTCAGACTGCTTCGGGAAGGTAATTCCATAGAGACGAGTCATCATGGGGTTTTTCTCATTCCCACGCCAGTAGGCTCCAGCTATATTGAGTAGCTTGATACTTTTGATATATCCAGTATGCGGTATATGAGGCCCTCGACAAAGGTCGGTGAAGTTACCTTGCTTATAAAAGGTGATTTCTCCATCATTCAAATCTTGCAGCAACTCCAACTTGTAAGGATCAGCTTTATCCGTAAAATAGGAGATAGCATCCGATTTAGAAACCTCAGAACGCTCATATACACTATTTTTAGCAGCCAATTCTGCCATTTTTTTCTCAATAGCGACCAAATCATCACTAGTAATCGTTCTCCCCTCTCCTAGGTCTATATCATAATAAAAGCCATATTCTACAGGTGGGCCTATTCCTAGCTTCACATTAGGATATAAGGCCTCTAATGCTTCTGCCATCAAGTGCGCCGAACTATGCCAGTAGGTTTCCTTACCAGTAGCATCATCCCATGTATAAAGTTTTAAAGCACAGTCACCCGTGAGGGTTCTCGTCAAATCCCAAGACTTTCCATCTACTTCGGCCACCAATACCTTCTTGGCTAGCCCCATACTGATACTCTCTGCTATCTGCATAGGAGATATACCAGCTTCATACTCACGAATATTTCCATCAGGAAATCTAATCTTAATCATTTGAATAGTGTGCTTTATCTAATTTTTTAAAATAAAGCTACAAATATAATAAAATGCATGAAAATCACTTTCTATTTGATTTTAGCTCAATCTCAGATGCAAAATATGTTTAAAGTGGTAAATGCCCTAGCTTTATTTATTTAATGCAAGGAGCCACATACGACATTAGATTAATTCTAATAAGCTTACAGTATTAGATTGTCATACATTATAATGAATATCTGAAACTGAGAAAGTCAATTAAGATTTTTAGTCAGGTTTAAACACTTGACGGGGCTAGGAAATCCATACACAATTCAATAAAAGCGATATTCTCAATCAAACGCATATCACTTGTTGCGGAAAAAAATCTATTTCCCTCCTTTTATAGGTATTGAAACAGATGTTTGTTTACCTCTTACCTCAACCTTCTGTGTACATGTATTTTGATTTCCTGAAGTATCGGTCACTGTCCAAGTAACATTCGTGATACCTGCTGGATAGGAGGTAGAGCCATTCTTGACTACAGAAGCTACTGCGCAGTTATCTGAAACAACAGGATTACCTAGAGAGATAGACATACTCGAAGCATTCAAAGGACTCATGGTTCTTACAATATTAGGTGGACAGGTAATTGTAGGTTTTATGGTATCGATAGAACTCGTTACGACATATGTCGCCTGACCATTACATCCATTCACATCGATTACTTGTACGGTATAGTTTCCGGCATTTAATCCTGTGAAATTTCCAACAGGTTGACCGGCGCCTCCGTTGAGTTTATAGGTAAAGGGAGGTGTTCCACCCACCGCCGTAACTGATATGGCGCCATTTTTTAGTTTACAGGTTGCATGAGTGACGGTGCCAATCTGCTGCAACTGATCTGCCCTGCCTATAGCTAGCGTATTCTGACCTATACAACCACGAGAATCAATGACGGTCACGGAATAGTTGCCCGGCGCCAAACCAGTAATCTGCTGAGTATAGGCTGTAAAATTTCCTGGTCCAGTCCATAAATAATTAAATGGTGACAGACCCGCAGGACTTAACGTAGCTGTGGCTGTACCACTATTTAGCCCGCAAGTAGCGGGAGTAGTCATAAAACTAACCCCTGTCTTAGGACAGTTTCCAGATACAGTAATATTAAAGGACATAGCACTCGAAGCAGCTACTGGACATTGATTATCTAATGCGTTAATGGTCACCGTATAGGTCTGCCCTTGATTCGCTGCTGCAGGGGTAAAGCAAAAAGTACCAGCCGATGTGCCCGCTGTTGAACTATTGATAACAAAGGTCGCACCTTGGGACATCAAACCCGAAACGGCAGTCAATGCAATATTATTGTTATCAACATCTGTAGCTACAATAGGAATACACAAACTACTGCCTAATGTGGCTATCTGCGATGATACCGGATTGATAACAGGAGGGTTATTGTTACAATTTGTTATCCATATTTGCATTTCATGAACCATCGAGCCTATTTGAATACCCCCTCGGAATTCTTCGACCAATACAGACCAAACCGCCACTTGCTGTTGACTAGGAGTAAATCGAATCTCTCCTGTGGTAGGATTGATGGTAATCGGAGAAGAAGATATAAGTGGATTGGAAACACTGAGACCTGAAGAAAATGGAATTGGGTTGGTGGCAGATGATTTTGGATTGACAAAGCTATATTTCAGCTGATCTCCATCTTTATCATAGGCATTGGGTGAAATGACTGCAGGTTTATTATTGCAAAAATATGCTACTGCACGATTTAGTATTTTAGGAGAATTATTTTTTAAAGTCAGATTAGGGTTTAAGGTCGTACTAATATACAACTGATGCGATGAAGGATTTTGCAAATTGGTAATCGCTGAGTTTCGACAACAGGCACCTGTTAATGCTAGAGTATAGAAACCATTATTAGCCAGAGGAGGCAAGGAGCGGGTCGCCTCGAATATATGCTCTTCACTTCCAAACTGACCACTAGCTGAAGAGCACTTAGAGACCTGACCAGGACAAAGCTGGGTCACATCGGTTGTAGATACTCTATTCAATATAAGATAACTAGTCGAAGCTCCAGGACTAGAAACTTCTATAGATTGGGAAGTACCTAATGGAATCCCACCACAGTCTCTAATAATTTTTAGTCGAATTTTATAATCATTTCCCGAGATATGTTCGTAGCTGATTTCTCCGCCCATGAAATGACTCGCTTCCATATACTGCACAGAGATTAATGACATAAATAGTAGTAAGGATTTAAAATGTTTTAAATACATAATTTAAAGTTTTTCTAGGGTAAATATAAAGGTTTTAAGTTTTGGTAATAAAGCTATTTCTTTATTGAAGGTTATATTCAATGAACTGTGTAGACTGATTTTTAGTTAGGGTTATAAAATCAATTTTCTTCTTTTTCTATACTCATTTTATTAAATAATTATGTATTTTTACTCTAAAAACCGCCAATTCATTCTCAAGTAAAATGCACTAGGTGTCATTGGGTGATTTTGGACATAACTGATTCCCGTTTTAAGATAAGTGCTTAGGAAATTATCAAAAATCAAGGACAAATGAACCTTTGAAATTTTAAAGGTGGCAAACAAATCTAGTTTTGGATAAATATCAGCCAATGGAAGGGTTTCTGTCCATATAGGCTGCATGAAAAAACTACTGTAGCGAGCCATAGCATAGTTGAAATTCAAACTCAACTCTGCACCTACCAACACATTATTTTTTTCACTAAAAAGTCTATTTTTAAAAGCCAACATCTGTCTAATCATACCTCGCTGAAAAATTGAGTTTTGGTATAAAATCTCTGTTGGGAAATAAAGCCATTTATAACCCCAATCTTGTTTGACATAAATCTGAAAAAAGTTGTTTGATATCTGCCAAGGACGCATCATAGTATCAAAATTCATAAAATCTTCTATCATAAAATATTGGACTTTACCGGAAAGTCTTAGTTTTTCTATATGAAATCCAAATCCCGTTTCTAGTGTCTTTTGCGTATTCAGGTCATAGAATCGATCTATACCTGTCGTAAATTGCAAACTGGAGAGAAAACTTGGCTTTTGTTGGCTATAATTTGTCCATGCCTGAAGATGAGTTCCATTTAAAAAAGCTTTTAGTTCACCATGGAGAAAGAAATCGTTTTCGGTATACCCTAGAAATGACTTATAACCCTTCCCTATTACCTTGAGATTAGATCTCCATTGATATTGAGCATCTATACCCAAGCCAAGATTTAAAAAATCATACGAACGCAAGTACTGCCCAAACTGCGTTCCGACTTCAATTCGATTGTCAGAAAAAATATTATATCCTGTTATCTTTAAGTTTTGATTTACATAAGTTAGTCTGAAATCACTCTGTAATCCGGAGTGCAAATAAACACTATTCAGTTGATTCAGCGTCGGAGAAGCTAACACGCCATATTCTGCCCTCGTCTTTGAATCGACAGTATCGGCATACAACTGTCGATCAGAAAAACGCTGCAATTGATGATCTATAAATAAACTTGAACGTTTCGGTACGAAAAGTAAGCTATCGTTAAATGAAGGTAATCCTAAAATTAGGTAACGATTTCGAAATGACAGTTGATAATTTTTAATTTGATTTTTGGCAATAGCTAAGGTAGGACTCACCGCTAACCATTGACCTGGAGCTATACCACTTGTATAAACATTGGGTACATATCCGCCACTTTCTTTTACATTGAGGTCGTTTAATACAAACTCAATATTCGTACGCAATCTCTTTAAATCATATACTAAATAGGTATAGATATTATTGTGTGTAGTTTCCTGATTTAAAAAATAACCTTTATTGTTCGTTCTCCTAATACCAATACCTAGATTGATTTTTTTGCTGATATTCTGACTTAAAAATCCATTAAATTCTTCGTTACCATTTCCGAAAAAGGTAAAATCTAACTCACTTAAAGGCTTATTCAAGGCATAATAAGGAATGTTTTGAGGTGTAAAAAAATAGGCATCATTCCATTGTCTACCTAGCTTTATATTCGTATAGAAATTATTTTCTATCAGTATAGGTACTAAACTAGAGCCTAGTGTGCCAGTAAGACCAGAAAAGTTATTTTGCATACCTACATTATGAATTCTATGATTATAATATAATCTATTCAATGTTGGTATGGGAGTATCTAGGTCAGTTTGATAATAAATTTTAGAAATAAATGGAACGATTTCTGTGGAATCTTTTTTAACAAACGACTGAGAATTGACGAATGTTGGAATAACTAAAATGAAGCTGCAAAATACTATTCTTAAATAGAAATTGAGCAAAGAACTAGTTTTCAAAAAAATCAATTTGAAATTCAAAATTTCTCAATAATATAGGTCACTATATCAGTCACTTTAGGCTCAGCCTCGGCAGATTTTTCAAGTACTTCTTGATGACTAATCACTTTTAACTTATCGATAGGATAGCCACAGTCTGCAATGATAGAAATACCAAAAACCTTCATAGACATATGATTGGCTACAATAACCTCGGGAACGGTACTCATACCTACCGCGTCGCCTCCCAATCGATGAAATGCCTGATACTCCGATGGAGTTTCAAACGTGGGACCTTGAACTCCTACATAAACCCCTAATTCGCAACGATAATTCTTAGACTTTGCATACTGTAAGGCAGATTGAAAGTAAGGTGGATAGTAGGCATGCATCATATCTGGAAAGCGCGGACCGAATCGATCATCATTCTTTCCTCTTAAGGGATGCTCGGGTTGTAAATTAATATGATCTCGAATGATAACAATATCCCCTACTTCTTGATTTTCATTCAAGCCACCAGCAGCATTGGTTACTATTAGATTATTTATACCTAGTAATTTAAACACGCGAATCGGAAAACTAACCTGCTCCATATTGTAACCCTCGTAATAATGAAATCTACCACTCTGACACATGACAGTTTTTCCCTTGACTTTACCTATAATCAATTTTCCTTTATGACCCTGAACAGTAGATTCTGGGAAATATGGTAAATCTTTATAATCAAAACTATGTAAAACTTCGATTTCACGTTCAAAGTTAGAAAGACCAGAACCTAAAACTACTGCAAAATCAATTACCTCAGAAAAAGTATTGCGTATTTTCTGCGCACATTCTAGTGCTTTGTCGTACGTATTCAACATAAATTTACGCTACAAGATTAGTTTCAGATGCTATAGAATGCAAAAGTGCCAAGGCTGCCTCTTTTCCTTTATTTCCTTCAACCCCGCCAGATCTCTCTAAAGCCTGTTGTTTAGAGTTTACGGTAAGCAATCCCAGACTAATAGGAGTAAAAGATTCTATAGTTAACTTAGCGATACTATCCGTCACAGCCTGATTTATAAATTTATCATGATCTGTATCTCCTTTTATAACACAACCTAGGGTTATGAGACCATCAATCATCAACTCATCATCATAAATCAAATCTGAAGAAGCGTAAATTAGTTCGAAAGCACCAGCGGTCGTTTTATGATAGATTTCTCCTACCTTGTAATACCTTAAGACATCTAGTGCACCCTGATAAAGAATATCTGTAATGTCATTATGATATTTACTCTGAACAATAGCTATAGCACATTCTGAGAAATCATAATCTGACAGTTCGGAATGAATATCATAACTAGATTTCATTATACTATTTATCTGAATGAATTATATCGCTTCTAATTTTGCAATCAGTAACTGTGTAAACTGAGTCTCCTCCGCACCTGGAAATTCCTGTTCCAAATACTTGTACATCTCCAAGGCCTTTTCATTATCCTTTACTAATTCAAAAGCTTTACCAGCTTTCAATATAAGTCGAGGAGCTAGTGCAGTATTTTTTGTAGCTTTCGCTGCCTTTTCATAATAGACTACCGCTTCTTTCATATTGTTTTTTTCGGAATAGGCATCGCCAAGCGCACCATAAGCTACAGCTTGTACTTCTTCTACATCTGTAGAATAACCTTTTAAATCATCGATAGCCTTATCATATTTTCCTAGGTTTAAGTTGCATAATCCAGCATACAACCCAGCCAAATTCGCAGCTTTTGTAAAACTAAAATTATCTTTTACATAATTAAACCCTTTGTATTTACTATCTCCATTGAGCGCTAAATCAAAATTTTTCTTTTCAAAATTGATTTGAGCCATAAACATGGCATCCTGAGCCTCCGCTTCCCGCTCAGGTAATAAAATTTGGCTTAAATAGTAACCTCCTGCAATTAGTACTACGATAAGACCAAGTGCTATGGTTAAAGGTTTTTGCTTTGATTTTAATGTTTTGAATAATTCGTCAAAATTAATGTTGTCCATGTTGAAATGTAAATAGTTTATTGAGTGTTTATTTAAGTTAATTGTTTTTAGTCACAGTTTTTAGTCATAGTTTTTGGTTAGTAGTCAGTTTAAAGTTGAAAGAAAACTAAAAAGCCTTTTATTTGTGAAATTCAATACTTTGTATTTAATGAAAACCCTTTATTCGTGATACTGTCAATTTCAAATGTCTAATTTCTTATCTCTAACTTCTAATTTTTCATAAAAGGATAATCTTCTTGCACATAAATATCTTTATACAACTCGTCATCATTAGGAAGTGGGCTATTTTCAGAGAAATCTACACTCTCTTGTACTATTCTATTGACTTTTTCCTCTATCTCATCAGCCCATGCTTGTGTAGCATATTTGTTCTTTAATATAGTCTCCAAGGTGGTCGTAATAGGATCTATCGCCTGATACTTGGCCACTTCTTCTTTTGTTCTATATTTTTGAGGATCACTCATGGAGTGACCTTTGTATCGATAGGTCATGATATTGAGGTAGGTAGGACCTTCTCCTTTTCTAGCTCGCTCAGATGCCTCTAGCAAGGCATTGTGAACAGTTTCAGGTTTCATGCCATCTACATTAAAAGACGGCATTTCATAAGCTTGGCCTAATTTGGACATATCCTGCACATTGGATGTTCTCGCTACCGATGTACCCATAGCATAGCCATTATTCTCACAAATAAAAATAACTGGTAGCTTCCAGGTCATAGCCATATTGAAGGTCTCATGCAACATACCTTGACGGGCTGCTCCATCTCCAAACATGGTCACTGTCACACGGTCATTGCCATTATACTGATCAGCAAAAGCTATTCCTGCGCCTAATCCTATCTGTCCTCCGACAATACCATGTCCTCCGAAAAATCTATGTTCCTTGGAAAAATAATGCATAGACCCACCTTTACCTTTGGTGCTTCCAGTAGCCTTGCCATAAAGTTCAGCCATAGCAGCATTCGGAGAAATACCTTTCATGATAGCTAAGGCATGGTCTCGATATGCCGTAATGAGATTATCGTCTTTCCGCATAGCAGAGTGAATGCCAGCAGCCAAGGCCTCTTGTCCGATATAGAGATGACAAAAACCTCTAATCTTTTGAAGACCATACATTTGACCTGCTTTTTCCTCAAATCTTCGAAGGAGTAGCATCAATTCATACCACTCTAAATATGTTTCTTTTGTTATGTTTGCCTTCGCTATCGCTTTTGCCATATATTAAAAAATCGAAGGGCAAATCTACAATTTTTAGTCTTTATAAGCTCATTTTTTTGTGTTTCTTAGTCATTTAGAATTAGTTCATTATAAAAATCACGAACATCAAGTCTTTGACTTTGAATCCAGATTCAATGTATTTATAGGAAAAAATGGCATAGGCAAAACCAATATCTTAGATGCTATCTACTATTTAGCTAATTTTAGAAGCCATATCACTTCTTTGGATAGTCAAAACATTCTCCATGGTCATGAATTTTTTCGTCTGAAAGGACAATTTAGCCCAGACCATGAAGTAGTAGTAAAGTTTGCACCAAAAAATAAGACGATAGAAATCAATGGGGTTAGAGTACAGAAATATTCAGAAGTTTTTGGTCATATACCACTCGTATTAGCTAGTCCTGCTGATATTTTCTTACTTCACGATGGGAGTGAAGAGCGAAGAAAGTTTCTAGACTATACCATTTCGAGTTTTAATAAACAATACTTACATAACCTCAATCAATATCATCAATATCTAAACCAGCGCAATGCTCTGCTCAAACAGAGTGAAACTCCCGATACTGAACTAATCCTATATTATAATCAACATCTCGTAAAGTATGGAAATGCCATTTTTCAAGAGCGACAAAAAGCTATTGCAGAATTGAAGAATGATATACTCCAGTGGTATGAAGCTATAGCCAAACATAATGATCAGCTGGAGATAAGGTATCATAGCCAATTACAGGACGCCGATTTAAAACAGTTATTAGAGCATTCGCTCACAAAAGACATCCTTCTAAAAAGAACGACTAAGGGTATCCATAGAGACGACCTCCAGCTCAATATGCGAGGACAAGACCTCAAAAGACTAGCCAGTCAAGGTCAGCAAAAAAGTCTGCTCTATGCTTTGCGATTAGCACAGGCTGCATTTATAAATAGAAAGCTACAAAAAAAGGTTATCTTTCTCCTCGACGACTTCTCTGATAAACTGGATACACATCGCCAAAACCACCTGATTAATATTATGCTGCATATCGATTTTGTAGAGCAATGGTTTATATCGGATACAGATAGTCTAGGAGATAAAATAAAAGAAGGCATAGAAATATTTCAGCTATCTTAGTACTTCTAAGAACAATATCAACCGCTCAACTTTCCAAAATACTCCCTCAACATTAAATTTTGTTAGCTTCTATCCTCCTTATTGTCAACTCACTCTGGAACTTCGACTCTAGCCAATGGAATATTAAAAACTATACCATTAAAGATGGGTTAAATAGTAATCGAGTATATGATTTTGTACGAGACCACAGAGGACGCTATTGGCTAGGATCAAATGCTGGTATTGCTTATTTTGATGGATATCAATTCCGATATTTAGGTTCTGAAAATGGTCTAAAACAAATAGATATATTAGACCTGTATTACGCCAACAAACACTTATATTCTGTAACGGTAAAAAAAATTGAAGCAATTGATGTGCATGTAATAGGACCTAGTTTTAAAACTAAGGAATATGATTACCATATTATGGATAGGCTAGGTTGTGAATGTACAGATAACTCATTCAATTATTATTTGAGAAATAGAGTTTTCGTTTTTCATGGATTAGATTTAAAGATTTTCAAATTAGATTTACCATATTATCACACAAATAGTCATACATTCCGCAGTTTAAGAATAGATTGTCAAAATCAATTTCATTCAAAATACATCGA
Source organism: Chitinophagales bacterium (assembly GCA_016787225.1). Classification (NCBI taxonomy): domain Bacteria; kingdom Pseudomonadati; phylum Bacteroidota; class Chitinophagia; order Chitinophagales; species Chitinophagales bacterium. The sequence continues at coordinate 3,101 of JAEUUY010000002.1, read as the reverse complement.
TTCTATTCAATGGCTTTTAAAAGAAAATTTCTATTTAACAGGAAATAAACTTCTTAAACTAGATCAAAGCAATCAACTCAAAATTTATTACGACTTTAAGAGGTATTTAAATTACAACAACTTCTTACTTATTGATTCCAACTTTTTTTATTTTGATGAATTGGCTAAAACAAATCAGAGCTTATATAATTTAAATCAAGGCAGAATTCAAACTTTCACAAAAATCGATAAAGTACTAGCCTTTGATTTATATCAAAATAATGGTTTCTTCCTAACCACCTACAAAAACGGCATCTATCTCTACACCCTAAAGCAACACAAAAAAAAGAAATATTCTCTGTTTGACTATACTAGTTTCTATAATCAAGAGCATTATCTCAATGAATTCAGGTCTTATGAAATTGATAAAAATGTCAAAAAACAAGGACAACTGTATGAATTTTATTATAAAAATCAGTGGACAGCATACCCCATGGGAATCAAAAGCTACATCAAACTGAATGATAATGAATTTTGGATAGGAAGGCGAGAAGGTACTGTACGCTATATTATTGGAGATAACCACACAACAAAACTGCCTACATTTATAGACAGCAGTTGGGTCTTGCGATTAAAGAAGTTTGGGAACAAGCTTTTTATTCTCAACTACGATAATTTTAAAATTCTAGAGGGGAAAACAAAAAGACTATTAAAACTAAAATACAAGAATGGTTATGTACTGGTGAATGATATTGACTATTATCAAAATCAATATATTCTAGGCACTAATGACCAAGGGGTTTTTATCTCTGATACAGGGTTTAAAAAATTTAAACATATTTCCGTAGAGGATGGATTACAGAGCAAATTGGTCAAAAGAATTAAAACAGATAAGGATGGTCATATCTGGGTGCTCAATGACAAAGGACTCGATAGAATCAATAAAGACCTCACTGTCACTAAAGTTTTCTCTATAGCTGAAATCGATGACTATGATGTAGAAAATTTCTCTGTCACTAGAGACTCTTTGTGGCTGTTTACTGATAATTATGTATATAGTGCCAACTATAAGGTTCGATTTCAGAAGAAAAAAATTCCTATTGTATTCAATACCCTAACAGTAGATAATAACAAAACCTATTATGAAGCAGATACTAATATATGTATAGGACCTCGCTGGGAAATAATCAAAATAAACTTCGCGGGTATTTTTATTCATGAACAAGAGCACATAACATATAAATATAGATTAGTCAAAAATGAGGATACCGGTAGCTGGCAAACTACGAAAATCAATGAACTGACCCTAGCTGCGCTGAAAGCTGGCGATTATCAACTGCAGGTGAAAGCTTATCATGATATTTATCCCAATATTCACTCTGAAATTTTGACTATCTCTTGGACGATTCTGCCCTACTTCTATCAAACGTGGTGGTTTTTTACTTTATTATTTCTAGGTTTATTGGCTATCATCATAGGTATCCTCTGGTATAAAAATCAAATCAAGCTACGTGAACTCAAACTAGAGTCGGAGCTAAATAAATACAAACTACATGGGCTGCAAAACCAGATGAATCCTCATTTTATTTTTAATTCCATGAGTACGATTCAGAATATGATACTTAATGATGACAATAAGGAAGCGCTTGACTTTATATCAGATTTTAGCAGTCTCATGCGCACGATGCTTCAAAACTCGCGCAATGATGAAATTTCTCTTGTGAATGAACTTGACTTTCTTAATAAATATATCCAATTAGAAAAAATACGTTACAAAGATAATTTCGATTATAAAATTAATTCTAAGATAGATGAGTTTGACTTAGAAGATATTTATATTCCGACAATGATGGTTCAGCCACTGCTAGAGAATGCCGTCAAACATGGGGTATCTAACCTTAAAGATAAAAGTGGACGCATAGTACTTGAGCTAAGTTTTGAAGATGAGAATGAACATCTTCTCTGTATTCATATAATAGATAATGGTTTCGGCAATACCAGGTCACAGATAAAAAATCACACTTCTACTGCATTACAAGTGATTCAAGAAAGGTTATCTATTTATTCTAAAAATAATATATTTGGGTCATTGAACATAAACTATACTGAGAAAGGCACGACTTGCATATTGAAAATCCCTGTTTAGATTTTTAAAAAAATATGATAAAGGCTATATTAGTAGATGATGAAGAAAGGAGCATAGAAAATCTATCCAAACTGCTCTCTTCCTATTGCAAAGAAATTGAGATAGTAGCCAAAGCTTGTTCTGTAAAAGATGCTTATGCTAAAATACAAGAGCATAGACCAGACCTTGTCTTTCTCGATATAGACATGCCACCATATACTGGCTTTGATTTATTGAAAAAATATGATGAGTTACCCTTTGATGTCATATTCGTAACGGCTTATGATTATTATGCTATTGATGCTATTAAATTCTCTGCCTTATACTATATCATGAAACCAATTAAGGTAGAAGAACTTAAAGATGCTGTAGCGAAAGCCATAAAACTCAATCTCAAAAAGAATCGAGTGCAAACAGAATTTATCAAACAACTCGATACTCAAAAGGATAAGCTTAAACGAATAGTAATTAATACGATAAAAGAATCTGAACTCATAGAGCTAGAAAATATACTTTATATAGAGGCTGACAATGTTTACTCAACCATCCATCTCTCCAACTCTAAAAAAGTAATCTGTAGCCAGAGAAGCATTAAAGATTATGAAGAAATGCTCTTAGACAAGGGATTCTTTCGATGCCACAAATCCTTTCTAGTTAATATCAAACAGATCGCTAGTCTTGATAGACATGAAGGCAGTGACATCGTCCTAAAAGATAAATCGCATATTCCACTTGCCAGGAGAAGAAAGGAGGAGTTAATGAGTCTGATAGGTGGATAGTTTCTTAGCATTTAGTTGTTAGCTACTAGTTAAACCCAACTAAATCATATAGTTCGTCACATTGTTGCTTCTTATGATTAATTCTATCTAACTACCCCTCAATTAGCTAGTATACAGTCTTTTGCAATTTTATATTTCTCAATTGTTTTATTGATATAATGTATTTTATTTTTTTTAATTATTTCCTGATACTCATTTGAGTCTATAGGAACATAACT
>JAEUUY010000001.1 GCA_016787225.1 Chitinophagales bacterium | reverse complement strand
GATTTATATGGATTATAAATTGAAATCGAGTTCAGGTATCACACAGGTAGATAAGAATGGATTTGGATTCAATCTCTATCCTGTACCTTCGACAGATGGTAAAGTGACGGTAGATGTCAGCAGCAAGCGTCTGAAGCCAATCACCTTTACCGTGACGGATATGACGGGTAGAGTAGTAGCTGTCTTCAACGAGAAGCATACGAGCCTCGAAAGTTCACATGCCTTTGACTTTAGTCAACTAGCCAATGGTAACTATCAGTTGATGATATCGAACGATGAGGAATCTGCGGTAGGTAGATTTACGATATCGAAGTAGATAACTAATCATTCTTAAAATTAAAATGGTCTCGCAGAAGCGAGACCATTTTTTATATAACAAGGAAAGGAATAAATCTAGCTGTGTTTTTCTGGTCTCATTTGAGGGAAAAGCAATACTTCTTGAATAGTAGTTTTGTTTGTTAGAAACATACAAAGTCTATCCATGCCTATTCCCATTCCTGATGTAGGAGGCATTCCATATTCTAAGGAACGAACAAAATCCATATCAATCATCATAGCCTCATCATCGCCTTTTTCAGCTAGTTTTACCTGTTCTTGAAAACGCTCTAATTGATCGATAGGATCATTTAATTCACTATATGCATTCGCTATCTCTTTACCATTAATAAATAATTCAAATCGCTCTGTCAATTGTGGATCATTCCTATGCTTTTTACAAAGCGGAGACATTTCTATAGGATAATCTATAATAAAGGTAGGCTGGATCAAATGTTTTTCACATTTTGCGCTAAAGAGTTCATCGATGAGTTTTCCTCTACCCATTGTTTCATCGACTTCTACTCCCTGTGTTTTACAATATGATTTAAGTTCATCCTCATTCATATTTGTAATATCAGTGCCTGTATATTTCTTTATAACATCATACATCGTAATTCTCTCATAAGGACCAGCATATTGAATCATTGTTCCATCAAATTCTATCTCAGTTCTATTATGAACTGTTTTGACTATATACGATAGCATAGCTTCGGTAAAATTCATCATCCAATGATAATCCTTGTAAGCAATGTAGATCTCCATAGCTGTGAATTCTGGATTATGCGTGCGGTCAATACCTTCGTTTCTAAAATTTCTAGAAAATTCAAAAACTCCTTCAAACCCCCCTACAATAAGTCTCTTTAGAAAAAGCTCATTTGCAATACGAAGGTAAAGTGGGATATCTAGGGCATTGTGATGGGTGACGAAAGGTCTAGCAGCAGCTCCACCAGGTATCGATTGAAGAACAGGAGTATCTACTTCGACATAGCCTTTATCAAGAAAAAATTGGCGCATGGCCTGAAAAATCTTGGCTCTTAAAACAAATGTTTCTTTGACACCTTTATTGACGACAAGGTCAACATAACGCTGTCGATGTCTAAGTTCAATATCGGAAAATGCATCATGTACATGACCTTCAGCATCCGTTTTTACTACTGGAAACGGGCGTAGTGACTTGGAAAGAAATTTCATAGAATAGGCATGCAAACTTATGTGGCCTGTTTGAGTCTTAAATACATTTCCATGGAATCCAACAAAATCGCCTATATCCATATGCTTTTTAAAGAGTTCATTATAAAGAGATTTATCCTCGCCTGGGCATAAATCATCTCGATTGATGTACACCTGAATTCTTCCAGTACTATCTTGAATCTCTGCAAATGAAGCCTTACCCATGATTCGCTTTTGCATGAGTCTTCCTGCTATAGTAATATTTTGAAAGTTATTCGTTTCTTCCTTATACTCATCCAATATCTGATGTGCGTGATTGGATACTACAAACTCCTCCGCAGGAAATGGTTCTATGCCCATCTCTATGATAGATTGTAAATTTTTACGTCGCTGAATCTCTAATTCATTCAAATTACCTTGGTCCATGTCTGATATTGAAAATGGGTGCAAATATACTTTTATTTTATTTTTTTTATTTATCAAACTTCATAATTATTAGGTATTTAGAATAGAATGACAAGAATTCCTTTTTAGAATAGGTAGTAGATTTTATAAAAAGAAAAAATGAGGCGATAATATGGATTCGCTAATTTTACCACAGTAAAGAATTGAAGATATATCATTTCAAGAGAAATAAGATGGAGCAATTTATTTTAGCATTAGATCAAGGTACGACTTCTAGCAGAGCCATTTTGTATGACTTGAATTTTCAAATAGTTTCAAATTCGCAAAAAGATATTAAGCAAGTTTATCCAAGAGATGGCTGGGTTGAGCATAACCCTATTGAAATATGGGAAAGTCAATTAATATGTTGTAAAGAGGTTATTTTGAATTCAAAAATTCTTCCGAATCAAATTAAGGCAATGGGTATTACAAATCAGCGTGAGACAATTGTGGCTTGGGATAAGGAAACAGGTAAACCAATTAGCAATGCTATCGTATGGCAGGATAGACGCACGGCAGCAGATTGCTTGAAGGATCAGGATAGTATTGGAATAGAGCAGAATAGAATTAAAACAGGTTTAAATCTAGATGCTTATTTTTCTGCCCCTAAAATACGATGGATACTTAAGAATATCCCTAAAGCATTGCAACTATTAAAGTATGACAATCTGTGTGTAGGTACAATCGATACATGGATTATCTGGAATATGACCAAAGGTCAATCATTTGTTACAGATGTATCCAATGCATCCCGAACCAATTTATACAATATTCAGACCTTAGATTGGGATAGTGATTTATTGGATTATTATCATATCCCTCGATCTATCTTACCTCATGTGAAAGATAGTATAGGAATAATAGCAGATGTTAACTATGAGATTTTCGGCGCTAGCATTCCTATCGCAGGAATAGCTGGAGATCAGCAGGCTGCTTTATTTGGACATCGGTGTTTTACAAAAGGGATGATGAAAAATACCTTTGGGACAGGTTGTTTTTTGCTACAGCATATAGGAAATGAGTTTAAACTGTCGGCAAATCAGCTTTTAACTACTATTGCTTGGAAAAAAGGAGAAGAACTGGCGTATGCCTTAGAAGGAAGTGTATTTAATGCTGGTTCTGCTTTGAAATGGTTAAAAGAAAATTTAAATTTGTTTGACGAATATACGGAAGCTGATGCGTTAGCAAATTCAATACCTAGCACTGATAATGTTTATGTCGTTCCAGCTTTCACAGGCTTAGGTGCACCTTACTGGGATATGCGCGCACGTGCTACCATTTTAGGATTAAATAGAAATACCAATAAAGCTCACATAATCAGAGCTACCTTTGAATCACTTGCATACCAATGCAGAGATATAATAGATACACTGGCAAAGGATTCTGGCGTAGCTATTCAATCACTTCAAATAGATGGAGGTGTGAGTAAAAGTCCTTTTTTAAGACAATTTCTAGCGGATATTTTACAAAAGAACATAATACCAAGTGCTAGTGAAGAATGCACAGCTCTTGGGGTTGCCATGATGGCAGCAGAAGGAATTGGAATGACTTTAGACAATATAAATTTAAATAATTCTCAAATAATCCAACCGAAAATGACGCCTGATAACGCTAATTTGCTATATGCTAAGTGGTTGGAGGCTATTGAAAGAAGTAAGTCTTGGGCATGATGACATTAGCCCTATTTTAAAAATTTGACCTATAGGACTGCTGCTCTTGAGAAATCGGTAACTTTTTTATTTTGATTTTCCAGAGACTTAGGTAAAGTTTTGTTTTTTGAATTAATCTCTGCTCTTAAATCGGCTCCTTCATGAATAATTAGACCATTGGATTCTATAATTCCTTCCAAACTAGCGGTCTTTTCTATTTCTAAAGTACCTGTCGAATAAATATTTCCCCTAACAATACCCCCAATGATGCCGCTTCCTATTTGAATGTCCCCGATAATTTCGGAGCTAGGTCCAGTTACGATTTTATGAGGTGTTTTGATATTACCCTTTAAGCTACCATCAATCCTTATGTCGCCATTACACACTAGATTTCCAATAATTTCAGTACCTTTTCCTACAAGGTTTATGACACCTAGATCTCCTGCGTCTGTTGACTTTTGATTCATGAAACTTAACATATTCTCAAATTTTCCACAAATGTACCCACAATATGTAGTATTTGCAATACATTGCTAAATATTTAACATTATTTTAACAGCTTTTGAGCTCTGTGGAAATCTCTTATATCGCTTTATTGATGGGACTTTACATAATCATTTAATTCTGTTTTACTACTGCTGAATTGTAACTCGTTGCTCACCTGAAAATAATTTTGTTTGTCTGTACATCGATTATATAAAAATTTAGCGATATCTAGCTTAGTAGCATCAAAGTTAAGCAGTTTTAGTACTTGTTTGACTTGTGCTACATTCAAATAAGCATTTTTCATATAGGTTTTTATATAATTATCCTTATCCTTTTCAAAGCTTTGTTTTCGAATTGAATTTAAAAAACTAGTAAAGTCTATCTCTGATAATGCTGCAGACTGTAGCTGAATACTTGGTTCCGAAGGGGATTTGGGGTTAACTAGAAAAGCCAAGAATTGTGTTCGATAAGTCGAGCTTAATATACTAGATGACTGACCATAATTCTCAATATCAAACACAAATGGGTGAAGTCGCTTCAATACATCTAATCGAATATTTTCATCACTAATGCTCGAAACTAAGTTTTCAATTTGCTGTGTGTGCATGCATTGATTGGCAGCGTTGAGTATAATCGAGGCTTTTTGTCTATCATCGCCCAGATTAGTTATTTGACTGCGAAGCTGATTATAACTATGCTGCTCCATAGCTCTGGGGCAATTTGGATTGGTAGAAATAGTTTGTGGAAATGGTTGTATAATACGAGATGCTCCCATAGTCTCGTGATATAGGCGAATGGCAGAAGAAAATAGCCTGAATACATCCATGACATTCGTATAGTTTTCTTTATCCGTGATATTGGGATAGCTCGACTTTAAAAAGTCAAATTTATCTCGGTCATTTGCTAAGTAATTGGCTATTTCTCTAGCCTGATTGCTCGATAGGCAATAGGTTCTGGTGAGATCCATTGCAGCCTGAAATGTATTGATATTACCTCTATTACCGCTCAATCGATATTTTGCAGCTTCAAAGTCTCTCTCTGGCATAAATTGGCACTGAGAATTGAACTCTACCCTAGATAATAAAATGAACATTAAAATAAATAATTTCTTCATATTTAAGTTTTGAATCTAAGATATTGAATAACTAAAAAAGTTTATCGTTTTGATATTTATTTCAATATTTCATCAAGTATATCAATGGATTTCAAGGATTTATAGTTCGTTAAATTTTCAAAATAATGTCTTTCAAAATTCTGAAACAACCGATTTCGTTCTTCTTTTGTTAAGGATAAATTTTTTAGATTGGAATAGTCTGATAGATTTACTAAGAGTTTCTGATCATTACACGGAATTTCTATACCTAGAAAATAGGAATATTGATACATAAACGAAAGATAAAAATGGGAATTTAAAGGATTGTCTCGAAGATAATGAATACTATTCATTATAAAGCAAAATTTATCCAAATCAGGTTGACTGCTATCTTCAGGGATGGTATGATTTATAAGTTCTATCATGAACATAGTAATGGCAGACTTATAAACACCAAAGTTCTGTGCATCAGGCGCAAATAGTAGTTGTGTTTCCTTAATCTGTTTTAACCCTTGGTTTGCTTTGTTATAAAAGGATAAAGATAAAAGATTGATGGGCTTATAAAGATTAGCCTTGGCATTTTTTTTTGATTTAGCGCCTTTTACTATGAAACTAACCATACCATAATCTCTCGTAAAAACTTTAACGATAAGACTAGTATCTGAAAAGGGGTATTGACGTAAAACTATTCCTTCTGTGCTTACCAGCATAGAGGGCTAACCTTAATAGGTTCTAATTTGAATAGTTTTGGATAGATTATACATTTTGTTTCTTTCTACAATACTTGCTAAATCAATGTTTTCGGTATTTCTGAAGCGTGGTTGCAATAAGGGCTTAGCTTCAAATCTATTTTTTTTGATGGTATTGCTCAGAATAGATAAATTTTCTTTCTTCATCGGCATGACTAAAGAGTATTTCAAGTCATATCTTTTGGATAAACTCAAACTATACTTAACCTTGACTAATGGGGTGTAGTCAATTTTTTTAGCTGAAATAGGAGGAATATTAATCGGTTTTTTATTGTCCGTATTAGCATTGAGGCTATACGATAAAATAATTAAGAATATAAAGGTAGTTTTCATGATGGACTAAATGTTTTATACTTTAGTTAACTTATTTTTCTGTGAATTATTGTCTATATAACTTATAAATTATTAAAAAAGTTCCTTTTAATAAAAAATAACTTTGTAAATATAAAAATAATTATCCAAATCAGGTTGAAATTCTTTAGTATAGTTTTAATGTAATTGAATGCATTAGCTTCCTTATTATTCGTTTATCCCGAATTAATCATTAAAAGTTACAACGCAGTGAATTATATGATTTAATTGGGGTTATTCCGACCTGTCACGAGAATCTGTGGTTTAGAATTTGTTTCAATCCCGTACGTTCGGGATTGAAATACATATACTTAATCGATTATGCATTTCTTAATGCGGAATTTGGGATGAAGGTAGATGGTAAGATTTCAATGAGAATTAAAAACCAGACAGGGGACTTTTACCAACACTTTGTTGAAAATTAATTTTTTCATAACTCTCAATTATTGGAATGTTTCTAGATTTGCCTTTCTGAATGAGCAGAATGAAGAATTTTATATTACTATTAAGTACGTTTTTAAGCCTTTCCGGTTGGTCACAAGGTCGAATTGAGGGTAGAGTCTTGGAAGCTGAAACGAAAGCAGCCATAAAGCATGTTCAGGTTAAATTAGTTGCGCCTACGTTTGAGCGTTTTACCACAACAGATGAATTTGGTAATTATGTATTTGAAAATTTGAATACAGGTATCTTCACTATTGTAGTATCAGAGCCAGGTTATTTCGAAGCGAGTATAGATATTGATTATGTAGGTGGTGAGACCAAATCAGTCGAAGATTTACTGATAGAAAAACAGCAACAAGGCAAGGACATGAATAACGAAATCCCTGTCACAGAGCAGACAGAGGATGATGCTAGTAATTCGGTAGCTAGCTTATTGAATTCTTCACGAGATATTTTCGTCTCGAATGCCATGTTCGGGCTGGGACAGGGAGGATATCGAAATAGAGGAATGAGATTTCAAGATCAGACTTTATTTATTAATGGTATTCCTCTTGAAAACATCGTACAAGGTAATAGCATAACTTTTAATGATTTTTCGGGATTGAATGATGTCCTTCGTTCTCGAAATAACTATTATGGAATCAAAGCTATTCCTTTTACCTTTGGAGAGCAAACCAACAACATAGATATCGACGCCGAAGCCCTCAATCAGCGCAAAGGTCTGCGAATTTCCCAATGGTTTTCCAATCGAAATTTCACTACAAGAACTTCGGCCACGTTTAGTACCGGATTATTAAAAAACAATTTTGCTTTTTCTGGTTCAGTAAATTATCGTGGTGCCAAAGAAGGCTATATCCCAGGCACAGCCATGAGTGCATATTCGGCTTTTTTATCAGTTTCTAAATTATGGAGTTCGAAGTTCAATACCACTTTATCCGCCTTTTATGTAGATAATAAGAGAGCTGTGGCTGGAAATGTTATTCGTGAGTTTTATGATTTGGCAGGCTCTAATTATTACAATCCGCATTGGGGATATCAAAATGGAGAGAAGCGAAGTTCGAATATTCGCAGAGATAATGTACCTCTAATCACCCTATCAGGTGATTTTAAGCCCAATAACTCTACCCACATCAACGGTAGCCTTGGGTTTCAGATAGGTAAACGCTATCAGGAACGACTCGATTGGTACAATTCCTACAACCCTTCTCCTACCTATTATAGAAATGCTCCGAGTTTCTACCACGATGACCCTGTGGCATTTAATGCGGTTTTTACTGCACTGAAAACCAATCCTGAATTGCTGCAAGTAGATTGGGAGCGACTCTACGAAGCCAATAGAACGAACCGAGAAACCGTACCGACTAAGGGAGAGACTGGTAACTGGGCTCGATACATTATGAATAAGGAAGTATCAGATGTCAAGAGTTTTTCGGCGAATTTAGTTGTGAAGCATCAGCTAAATAATAGAGTAGCGCTTAGCGGTGGTCTTATGTCTCAGATCAATAGTACAGAGAGTTATCGCCAACTTTCCGACTTATTAGGTGCAGACTTCTTCGTCAATGTGAATCAATTTGCGCAGCGAGCCAATCCTGACAATCCAGATGCTATACACAATGATTTGAATAATCCCTATGGAATAGTTAGAGTAGGCGATAAATACGGATTTAACTACCGAGCAACGGTGATGAATAATACAGTGTGGGGGCAGTCTGTAATTACACTTGATAAAATCGATTTTTTTGGAGCACTGCGTCTGGAGCATACGAGTTATGGTCGTGAAGGTTTATTTAGAAATGGCGCCTATGCCAATAATAGTTTTGGAAAAGCAGATGGCATTAGTTTTCTCAATATTGACGTGAAAGGTGGATTGACATATAAACTAGATGGTAAAAATTATTTTTCATTCGGTGCAGCCCGCTGGGCCTATGCTCCACAGTATGAGCAGGTATATATGCTAGCTCGAGTAGCCAATATCATGGACAAGAATGCCAAAAGTATGAATATCATGAGCGGAGAAGCATCTTACTATCATAGAGGTGCTCGTACCAAGGTTAATATCACAGGATTCTATACCTTATCACAAAATGAAACGGAGATTAGAAGATTTTTTACTGAATTGACGAATAGTTTTGGTTCATTACTCATACGCGATATGAATAAACGCTATATGGGTGTAGAAGCTGCAGTAGAAACTAAAATAGCCAATACAGGCCTTACAGCTACCGCCCTAGCAAATATAGGTGATTATATCTATGACAATAGGCCGAATGCAACCTTTTATTACGACAATACGAGCCAAAATACAAATCCCGAAACCATATATTTTCAAGGACTGCATTTAGCTACTGGACCCCAATTGGCAGGTATGCTCAAGTTGAATTACAACTCTAAGCAGTTTTGGTCAGCTTCCATCAGTTTGAATTATTTTGATAAAATTTATGTAGATCCTAGTCCGCAGCGCCGTTCGACAGAAGCAGTTATTGGAGTAGCTCCAGGCTCAGAGCAATATAATAAAATTTTGACTCAAGATCGTATGCCTTCTGCATTTACGGTAGATGCATATTTCAGAAAGTCTTTTATGCTCAATAAGTTTATTAAGAGTTTGAAGAAAAGAATGTATTTTGATGTGTCCGCTAATTTTTCTAACTTGCTAGACAATAAAAACTTTGCTATTTCTGGTCGAGAACAATTGCGTTTTGATTTTCGTGATCGAGACCCTGATAAGTTTCCAAACACCTTTTCCTATATGATGGGGCGTTCGTTTTATATCAACTTTATTTATAGATTATAATAAATTCTAGTATGAAAAAATTAATTTTAAGTTTAATTTTACCTTTAGCAGTGCTTTCTGGTTGCATGAAAAGCGATATCGATCCGCCAGCGAATCCTAAGGATCCAAACATGACTGCAGACTATACTATTTATGACTTGAAGCAGGACTTTAAAGCTAGTGGTCAGACGATATGGACAATTAATTTAGACAAAACCATAGCAGCAATAGTGAGCGCTAATGACGTGGGAGGAAATTTCTACAAAGAAATAGTCATACAAGACCTTGACAATAGAGCTGCGATAGGTGTGCTTATCAATCGCTCCAACTTATACAATGATTTCCCTGTTGGAAGAAAAGTTTTCCTAAAAATCAAAGGAATGGCCATGGCTAATCAGAATAATTTGATAGTTCTTGGAGGATATATTGATACTACGACGATACCTGGTGCTAAGAGCCTTGCAGAATTGCCTGCTACAGCTATTGATAAGACCTTATTCAAGGGCTCTATAGGCAATGAAGTGAAAATAGATCAAATTGGATTAAATCAATTATCGGAGGCTTATCACTATAAATTGGTTCGATTCAAGGATGTGGAATTTAAATGTGAGGATACCAAAGTAACCTATGCCGATAATATCAATCTGCGAGACGCCAATAGAACCCTTTTGGATAAAAATGGAAATGATGTGATCGTGCGAACCAGTGGCTATGCCAATTTCGCTGGCACCAAGGTAGCAGCTGGTAAAGGAGAATTAACAGGAATCTTTACAGTTTATCGAAGTGACTTGCAAATGAAACTTCGTGACCTCAACGACGTGAAACTCACTGACACCAATAGAACAACTCCATGCGGAGGTTCATCTGGCGGCGGTGGCGGTGGTGGTGGCGGTGGCACCTTTACTGCCAAGACAATTGCAGAGATTCGAGCCATGTTTACTGGGACAGGTACTCTTATTAATGGATATACCATAGAAGGAACCGTGATTTCTGATAGAGTGAATGCAAATATCAATTCTAGAAATGTAGTGATTCAAGATGCTAGTAATCGTGGTATCATCGTAAGATTTGGAGCGAATCATTCTTACAGTTTAGGTGATAAAATCAAGGTGAATATTACCAATGACTCCTTGAGTACCTTTGCTGGTGTATTGCAAATTGGAGGCTCAGCGGGAATTCTGGCATCAGATGCTAGTCTAATTAGTTCAGGAAATTCCATCACTCCGGCTACGGTTACTATTGCCACTATCATAGCGAATATGGATCAATATGAATCTACTTTGGTCAGAATCGTCAATGCAACCTTTAGCGGAGGAACTACCTATAATGGTACGAGTGGCACTACCAAGTTAAACGATGGTACTCAAATAGATCATTATACCATGTCTGCAGCTACATTTAAAAGTGACCCTTTACCTTCTGGTCCCAAAACCGTCACGGCTATTGTCGGTAAATTTAATAGTACAAGACAGATTACTATTCGCAACACTTCTGACGTGCAGTAGCTTATGAATAACAGTGAATTTTTCGTTTACTGTATTCAACTTGTAGTCATTGTATTTGGCTTTGTTTATTTCGAAAAGAAGTATAGGTTTCTACCCATTTCCATATTTCTATCACTTTCACTGCTAGTAGGTAGTATAGTTCTAGCCATGCTCAGTGCTAAGGTGGCAGAACTCGATTCGAGAAAATATCTCAAAGACGCTATATTGCTTACTTCTTTTCTAGACAAAGATTCAAGTCTCTATGGGTTATTTTTTTTGACTGGTGGCAATGGTCTTTATCCTCAATCCTATTTCCCTATGCTCATAGCCTCTAATACTTGGTCAAACTATACAAGCTATACAATAGAGAAATTCTATCTTTTTTTTGCACTTATCTCTAAACCTAATTTATACAATATATCCTTGTTTTTTGGGACATTGTCATTTTTTAGCAAAACTCTACTTCTTAAAACCTTATTCCACCTCGATAAGAACCCAGTCAAGCTTAAACTACTTTGTTTTTTTCTAATGTTTGGTGGTTTGGAATTATATTTCGTGTCAGGAGTATATAAAGAAAATCTATTATTTCTATTTGTTAGTTTCATTTTATTTTCTTTGTTTACCAAGCCTAAAACTTGGAAGTATATCTTGGCATTTCTTTGCTTTATCCATGCTGTTTTTATTCGGCTAGATACTATGGTAATTATGATGCTAACAGGGATAGGTATCTACCTTCTAACAGAATTTAAAGAACTAGAATGGAAGAGATACGTTCTTGCATTTATCTTACCATTGATAGGTATAATCTGTTTATACTTATCTCCATATAGTGATTATGTATTGCGAAAGCTCACCAGATACTCAAAGTTAAAAATGGGAAATACACACTTTGACCTAATCGATTGGACTACGAGTTATGATGTGCTTTTTGTTCAAGTGTTAAACCGATGGAAACAAGCCATATTTACTTTATTTACCAATCTTGATTATTTATGGATAGTTAACCTATCTGGTGCTATCACGATTTGCTTCATCATCATACTTTTACTAAATCAATCAAAGTTGTGGCATAAACTCAGTTTATTTACTTCAATAAATTTTGCCGCTTTTATTTTGATTATATCATTATTTGTGCCCAATTATATGGCCTTGATTCGCTATCGCTCACCATTATTAATTTTATTTATGTTCGGATTGATTCTTAACTTAGATTCTAGGTCGAGGGTTTTGAAAATTGCTGGGAGACTATAAACCCAAATTAATCATTAGAAGCCACTGAGTGGCGAACTATATGATTTAGTTGGGTTTATCCCGATTTAGAATTTGTTTCAATCCCGTACGTACGGGATTGCAAAATATTGAAATACAAATTCTTAATCGATTCTGCATTTTCTAATGCGGAATTTGGGATAAACTAGCTTCTCCTATTATTTTCAAGTTTCATTTTTATTATGGGTTAAATTTCAAATGTAAATTCTGTGGCAAAATTGTTCTAAATATAATTTCGTTGGCTTAAACTTCCTAATTACTTCACTGTCATACGAAGCACTGAACCGCCACTATTGCAAAACCGCTGTTATCGCTTCGGTGTTCTTTTCGTCCGCTGGTTTGTAGGTCGTTTTGGTCGTGCGGTTGGACAGACACACTCTTTGCCAAGCTTGGGTTTTAGCGTGGGCTTGTGCGGCTTGGCAATGTGTGTGGCTGTTGAGCGTTGGCATTTGTCTATTCTGGTTCGTTTACAAAACTTGCTTCATAATCTTGTCGGCTTAAAACAGTGTCAAATAGACCAACATCTTCGCCTTCGTGTCTGTTGATTCCGATATATTCCAAACTTGCATCTTCATAGCGTTTGAATTTGTAAACGGCATCATTCATTAAGGCAGAGTTAAACACCCCAAGACTTACCAATAATTCAAAGTCCTTTACCGAAAGTCCTGTTACCTTTTTGAAAAGTCCCGGCTCTAATTGCGTGATTACGTCTCTCAAACTTCTTTCTCGGTAGTCTGTCAGGTACATAAACACAGGCACACGAGTTGCGAACTTGATTAGCTTTTCTTGGATTTGCTTTCTCAGGCTCTTGTATTCCTTTTCTTCGTCTGAAAGTTCTTTTTTCTCTTTCTTGTTTAGTTCTCGGTCGTTGGCTTCTTTCTTTGCTTTTTTAACAGCTTCCGATTTGTTAATGATAGTTTCAATGTCCTGATTCAAGTTTCTGAAACCTTCAATGCTCATTAAAGCTTTCATTGCTTCTTCATTTGCCATCAATCGGGCAAGTGTGTTGTTGTCAACATTTACGAGTAAAGCACTTTCCCAACGTCTTGCTAAAAGCGTTGCGGTTGTGCCACTCATTGCCATATCTAAAATTCCTGCGGCATCAACTTGTTTCATTGAACTTCCATCATAAGCCAATACAGGCAGGAAGTTGATAAACTCTGCAACTTTTGCTTCGGGATTCGATTCGTTTACATTTAGTCGGCAACTGTAATCGGCAATTTGCCTTAATGCACGGTCGGGGGCAAAGTCAAAAACATAACATTCTTCTTTTAAAATTTCTTCTTTGTTTGGCGATTTGCTGTCGGGGTTTTTAATCACCCAAGGTGTTTGCACACGGAATGCCGCTTGAAAATAGGTTTCAGGACTGGAAGAATTACGCAACATAAAAATTCCTGTCCACGGTTTTACCGATACGCCTGTGGTGAGTTTACCGCACGAAAGTGTAATGGTTTTTGATTCCAATGGATTATCGGTCATTGCATCTAAAACTGGCGGTAAGGCTTCTATTCCAATTCCTGCTTGTGTTCCTGCTGCAACTACCACTTTGTAATCGTGGTAAAATATATTTTGTCGTCTTTCAAGCAATAATGCCATTGCGTTGCACGCTGCAACGGTCGGCAAAAACCAAAAAGTGTGATTTAGCACTTTGAGCAATGGAGCGTGTGAAAAAGGCAAAGGCGGCTTTTTAGCTCCCATCTTCAAATGGTCAACGGTGGTTTCGCTAAATGAACCCCGAATTAAATCCAACCATTTTTGTACTTCATCTTCATATTTGAAACGGGCTTTTCGCCCTTCGCCTTCGGCTGAAAAGAATATGTTCAAATCAAAACCGTCAAACTCGCCTTGCATAGCGATTTGGCGAATGGAATCGGGCAATTGATAGGTAAGCATTACCATTCTTGGTAAGGCTGCATAAGGATTTGGCCCTAAGGAATCGTCCCAATTTTCTTTTGCTCTTTGCTCGTCTGAATACGTCCAATTGAAAATTTGCTCTTCTATAAATTCGCCTGAACTGATTGCCCGAAATGGAGTGCCTGACAAATACAAATAGTGATTGGTGCTGATTGGGATAATCTTCTCTAAGTGTTCCGCTTTGTCTTCTTCGGCAATACCTTCTTTTTCAATCTTTTTGTATGCTTCAATTTCTTTTTCGGCTTCTAAGTCTTTACCGAATAAATCTTTGGCGTTTTCTCGCCAAGCCCCAAAATGGTATTCGTCAAAAATGATACAATCCCACACGGTGGCGTGTACCCATTCGTTTTTGGTTTTAATACCACCCGTGTTGGTGTTTTTGCCTAAAAAATCCTGAAACGAACCAAAGCAAACCAACGGTTTTTTGGTGTCAATATCTTGGCTTGATAGTTCATCTGCGTGTTTGGAAATGAATTGCCAACCTTTAAAGTCAACGTGAGAAAGTAAATCTTCTTTCCAAGCATCTTCAACGGCTGGTTTGAAGGTGAGCACCAACACTTTTTTCCACCCCATTTTTTTAGCCAATTGATAACTGGCAAAGGTTTTCCCGAAACGCATTTTGGCGTTCCAAAGAAAGTGGGGCGTTCTGTCTTTATTCTCTTTTTTGAAACTCTTGAAATAGGCAATGGTCTTGTCAACGGCTGCTTCCTGTTCGGGTCGCATACCGAAAGTGAGCACACGGTTTTCTTCTGTTTTTTCGCCTGTTTTGATTTGGTGAATGGCTCTACGCAAGTCGTTTAAGGTGCATTTATACCATTCGCCACTTGCGTTGACTACTTTCCATTCTCTCAACAATCGGTGTACTTCGTGGTCGGTAAACGAACTGCCGTCCCGTTTCATTGCCGATTCTTCAAACACAATTTTGTATTGAATGGCTGCCGTGCCCAACTGTTCTTTGATACGTGTTTGTGCATCACGGTCGGTATAGCCGATTTTGAGCAAACCCTTGTGCGTAGCCACACCCACCAATTCATACGCATAAATGGTAGGATTGGTGGACGGTCGGGGTGGAAAAAATTCTTTTTTACTCATCTGTGTCATCATTTAGAGTTAAATCCATTGGACGAATCATTGAGTCTATAAAAGCAATCTCATCTTCGGTTAAACCGTATTTCTTGTAAAGTTTTTCGTCTGTCCAAGATTCATCATAATTCTGAATGGGCACAAAAGAAAACCTATCTTTTGGATTGTCTTGCGAAACTTTTCTCAGAAAAACCAAAAACCTAAAAAACTTAGTTGTAATGTAATCTCTAAGATTATTTGCTCTTTTTTCGTTTGCAAGAACATCGCAAACTATATAAGTTTCAGTGCAACAACTCCCTTTCTCTGCAACAATAGGTTTATTGATTATCTGGTGTGGATAGGTGTATCCTCCATTATACGAACGACTAATAATTACTTTGTACTCATCTATCCATTGTGCATTTTGAATAACTTTTTCTCTTTCAATCCAACCAACTTCTTTAAATGAAAATATTTTGATACCCCCTTTGAAGTGTAATTTTTTATATGCTCGAAAATTAGTTCTAAAGCCAAATGGTTTTTGAGAAGACATATGCTCACTAAATGACTTTTCCTTTTTTGATAGTACTTTTTCTAATATAGAAATTGAATCGTTAAGTCTTACAAAAACATCATAAGCGTCTAACCTTCTTGACATTGGTTTTAAAAATTGGGAACTAACAACTGGTACTACTTCGCATTCTCCCTTATTGTCTCTATCCCATAAAAAATAACATACCCCTCCTTTTATTTCTACACCTGGAAAACAATCCGCTGCGTTATGAAAATCTACTATTTTTCTTATCCTATTATCTTTTAGCATTTCTTCACGGAAACTATCTAAACCTCTTCCTCCAGCAAACCATCTTGCAGGAATAATCATTGTTAAATATCTTGGATTTAGTTTTTTAGCTTGTTGAACAAATTTGTGATATAATGGAATAGCACTTGCACCTGCACCGCCATCGCTCATTTGATAAGGTGGATTGCCAACAATAACGTCAAATTTCATATTGAAAATATTTTTTGGATTGTCAATGTGTATAAATGGATAAGCGTAAGTTTCCAATGCATCTTCCCGGTCGTACACTTCTTGGCTTGCACCGCAATAGGTACATTTTCCATTGTTCCAAGTGTGTTTCATTCGTTTGTAGCGAATGTTTCCTTGCTCGTCATTAAAGGTTTCGCAAATGGAGTATTTGCCATTGGCAGTTTTGGAGCAATACACACTTCTGCGAGAAAGCAATGCTGTTAAATCGGTAATAGCAATGCCATACAACTGTTGGCTAAATATGTGGTTAATGCGTTCCTGTTTGTCGGGAATTTGGGTTTCCAAACCTACCATTAGTCGCTTTGCCATTTCACGCAGAAACACACCACTTTTTGAAACAGGGTCTAAAAACTTGGCGTTTGGGTTGCTCCACAACTCGGCTGGGAGCAAGTCCAAAATATCGTTCACCAAATTTGGTGGCGTAAATACTTCGTCATTGCTCAAATTGGCAAGACAGGAGAGTACATCAGGGTTATAATTCGTTTGTAACAACTTCGCCAAGTTTTAAGAAATGAATAAGTGGAAAATCCTTTACGGGTTCGTCAATCGCTGCTGGATTGCCTTCGTCATTGAATAGTGAAAACTGGTGCGTTTTCTCCACCAAAAATTTAAACATATAGTCTCTGCGTTTCAGCATAGAGCCGTTTACGGCACTCCATTCAGAAAACACAATTGGTTTCTTAGTTTCAGGATTTGTAAAATCCAATGCATCACCCCAAAGTATGTTTCTACTTAACAAGAAGCGAACAGAACGTATACATTCATTTTTTACTTGATTGAATACTTTAGAATACCAATCGGTATAAATTTCAAGCAAACGGTCTCGGCATTCCTGTGCGTTGTCTTCCAAAATATCTACACCGTAAATACTCGATACTGCAATAATAGAATAGCGTTCCCATTCCACTTGACTTGTGCTATATCGGCTGTCAACAACTGCTAATTTTCGTCTCAACACTTCTGCTAAAAAGTTGCCGTTACCGCAAGCAGGTTCTAAAAATCGGGAGTCAATTCTTTCGGTTTCGTGTTTCACCAAGTCAAGCATAGCGTTTACTTCACGTTGGTTTGTAAACACTTCCCCGTGGTCAGTAACCCGCTTTTTGGATTTTACTTGGTTGTCGTTATTTATTGTCGTTTCCTTCATCTGTGATTTTCTTTTTCTCAAATTGTTTCATTGGCGAATCAGATTTATATAAAACTCTACCGCAAGGAACAACTTTGCTTGAGCCATCTAAATGTATTTCTTGGTCGTCAAAGTATATGTGTGCTCCAAAAGCTTTCAAAACTTTGTCTTTTGAAAGTCCGCCCATAAAATAAGCTTCATCAACATATACGCCCCAATTTCTAAGCGTTTTGATAACTCTCATATGACTTGGTGCGTTTCTCGCTGTTACAATCGCAATTCTCAAAGGAGTTAATTCAATTGTCATTGGCAAATGCTCTTGAATTTTGGAGAGTTTGCGTAATAGCTCTGCAAAAGGACCGTCATTCAAAGGCACATCTTCGTTTTCTTCTTCGTGTTTGTGAAAGGCAGCTAAGTCTTTGGTTTTATATATCAGTTCCGATTCTTCCGAAAAAACAACTGCATCAGCATCAAAAGCAAATTTTACTCTTTCCGTTTCAGGTTTATAGTCTGCTGGTGGGTCGTAAATTAAAGCAGTTGCACAATTTGCCGAGTCAATTACTTTTTGAACTTCTTTCTCGTCTTTTGACAGAAACAAGTCCACATCAAAAGCGTCAAGGAAAGGAGATAATGGTTCTCCACCTGAGAAAGCCCATCTTGTCAATGGTAAATTGTAATGCTTAATAGCTTTCAAAACTCGTACACCTGTCTCTGGACTGTTCCGAGACATTACAACTACTTCAATGATTGACTTTTTAGCAAGTGAGTTTAACTTTAATAAACTTTCAATTAGTGGAAATGCTGTCCCCTTTTCAAGCAGTTCATTTTCGTGTTCGAGTTGGTACTTTCTGAAACCTTCAATTCCTTCTTTGTCGAATACTTCATTTTCTTTCTCCAAGTTGAACAATGCCCTTGAAGAAACTCCCACAACCAATATTTCAGAAAAGTCTAATCCCATTTATATTTTATTTTCTTGTCAAATTTACTTTTTATGTCTTGTCGTCTGTCCGTGCGTTGGCAAAAAATGGCTCTTTTGGTTTTTTGAGCGTTGGCTTGAGCTTTGGGTAAAACCAAATGTGCCATTTGTGCGGCTGGGAATTTAGCATGTGCCCTACCGTTTTGCAGCTTGGCGAAGTGGCGGAAATCGAAGTACAAATGTTCAGTTTTGCACAAAAGTTTAATCGAAGAACTGCCGTTGAATTTAGCACTAAACCCGCCATTTTGCCATACTGCTGTTAGGCGGTCGCCCATTTAATTTTAAAAATTTATTCCTTCCATTGCTATAAGTAATTTTTCAATTTTGTCTTTGCACTCATTCAGAAAGTTGTCACTTTTAATAATGTCGCTTTCCCAAGTGTCAAGCGACAAGTTTGTATAATGAGCATAAAATGGCCACCAATTACTTTCTTTGCGAGAAAATATATCTAACTTGTTCAAGTTCTCGTGAAGAGTTTTTCTGTTCTCTTCGGATATTCTGTAAACATTTGGATTGTTGCATAATCCATAATGACAACGATTACCTTCAAAAGTGAAACCTATCCAACATTTCGCTTGCCAATTTGAATTTGTCAAGTGAAATCTAACATATTGCTCTTCACTACGTTCATAATGATATTCTAATCCTTTTTGTTTTGCAAACTCTTCCATTTTAGGATTAAAATGCTTTTCAATAAGGTAGTTGTAAGTCGCAGAATAATTCTGATAAATTGCTTGAGCAGCTCTTAAATTCTCAATTTTTGATAGAACTTCTGTTATTTCTTCTTTGTTCTTTATATCCATATCTTGATTGGTTAATTGCTTTAAGTGATTAATATATTGAATTATAGTCTCTCTGACTGTTGGAAAACGAGAGGCGATTGCAACACATTTTTCAAGCCAATTGATTATATTTTCTTTATACGAAATTGATAAATAAGAAACACCACCACCACTTTGCTCTGATGCATTATCTCCTAAAAGTGTAAGATATAATATTTGATAGCCATTTTTATATGTTTGAGCATATCTATTGTATCTTTTTAATTGTTCTGGTTGGTCGTTTGCATAAATTTTATTCTCAATAATTATTGCCTTGTTTTGATTATCCTCAATCAAAATATCAATTCGTCCTTCTTCAGTTGAGTGTTCAGTATGTATTCGTGATTTGTCAAGGTCGAATTTAACAATGGTAAAATAATCTCCCAATGTGTCAATAAAACACTCCAATAATTTAGATTTTAACCCGTGTGTTCCATTTGGATTTAATAGTTCTGCAAGTATTGCCGAATGTGTGTTTTCATAATGGTTTACGCCACAAACACGAAACATATTAAACCGACCACCAGTCGCATCTAAAATTTCAGCATTCTTTTTATTTATAATTGCTACTTGATTTAGTAAATTATTTATTTTCTCCATTCAATTGTTTTTTTCAATACGATAATGTCTGTCGTTAACGGTTTGGTTGGGTGTCGCCTAACGCCCGTCGGCTTGGCGTAGGGCGGGTTTTAAAAGAAGACTTTTTCGCATAATAACAAAGATAATTTAAATTCCGACACTTCGATAAATAACTACATCCCGCCTTATGCCAAACCGACAGTTAGCACCAGTTTTTATTTGTTTAGAGTTATAGAATTTTTTTCTGCTTTTGCTATTAAATAGTTTACAAAAGCACTACATGATACAAGCATAAATTTTGCGTCTTCGAATGAAGGCTCATCTTCGTCCATTAAAGCGTGTCTTATTCCTTCTGAATCACTTGTGTACCCATAAATTTGTTTAAAACCTCTTTCAAGAGCTGAGTGAATATTGGTTTTACTTTTTATTTTATCAAGTGCTCCAGCTAGACTATCTTTTTTGTTATCTGAAATAGATTTTGCAACGCTTTCTACTGCAGAGATTGATTCTTTAATTGAATTTCTGTAGTCTGGATTTTTTTTATCAGAAATTTTATCTATTGAGTTTTTAATATGAATGTTTGCTCCCGATAGTGCAGAGTATTTGTCAGTATTATTAATTACTGCCTCTAACTCTTTTACTTCTTCTGTATTAGAAATAGGCACTATTTGATTATCAATAAATCTATAAGCTGAATATTCTCTTTCAAGAATATAGTTGCTATACTCTTTAAATAAATCTTGATCAAATGGTATATTTCTTGAGTCAATGTTTGCAACAAATTCTATAAAATCATAGACATCGTACCAATCACATTTGAAAAAGTAATCCCTAATAATATCTCTTGCTTGACTATCACTATCGGGCACATAATCAACTGGCTTTTTGAAGTAACTTATCCATAAAAGCCTTTTGAAGCTTGTAAATTCTTTATACCCGAGTTGTTCTGTTACTTTTGTTGTATAAACATTCCAAAGACTATTTCTTAAATCAGAATCAATTTCTTCTAATTGAAGTTTTTTACTTGCAGGTCTTTGTCCTATTCTCTGTGAAAATCTCATTCTGTTTCGCTAAAATTGGTGCTATCTATGTAATCCCCGAAGTTTTACCGTAGGTTTTTCAATATCACTTTCGAATATCATGTTCCAAATATAGTGCGTTCTATTTTTTCTAGTAATTTTTTTTATCATATAGAGGGGACTCACTATTTAGACCTCCTATAGCCAGAAATTACGTCGAAAAGGCAAGCTGGAAGTGAAAAATGCCAATCTAACTACTTTGTTTATTTCAAGTTCTATTTCTCCAATTTGCCACACCGACGTAGGAGGTGTCCATATAGTACCTGCAATGTTTCTAGTTTTCTCCTTCGTCGAAAAGACAAGCTGGTAGGGGGTAAATCTAAAGTGTCTTATCCTGAAAAAACTTGACAGTTTTTCAAACCAAATTAGGTATGAAGAATAATCAAAATCAATTAGGAAAGGATAATCCTTTAAAAATCAATTTTAAATTTAAAACAAGTGATCCAAATCAAATAGCACTAAGGCGTTGGCTGGTCATGGAGATTCATTGTGGTCGAATGACTATTCAAAGAGCCATTGAAGAATTTGATTTCGAGGTATCGAATAGAGTTCAAACAATCAAGGAATGGCAGACGATGTACGCACCAGATATTCCATTATCTTTACCTATTATGACAGAAAAAGAGCGTCAAAAAGTTATTTCCTTAGAGAAACATATTAAAGTAGTGGAGAAGCAGCTAGAAGAAGCTCAAATGAAAGCTACTGCCTTGAATACATTAATTGATATTGCGGAATCCAAATTAAGCATTTCTATCAGAAAAAAGTTTGGCACCAAACAGTAAAATTGCTCTTACAACTCTATCCTAGCTTTAGCATAGGATTTTTATGTAAGCTGTTTGGTAAGAGCCGTCAGGCTTATTATGAGCAATTTAAAGAAAAAAATGATAGGGAACTAGAAGAAGTCATCGTATTGAAAATTGTAGCAGAAATACGTTCGGAATTACCTCGCATAGGTACAAGAAAGGTTCATTTTATGCTTCAAGAGCGTTTAGCAGTTCATGATATTTCAATTGGACGGGACAGATTGTACGAATTAATGGGAGAACATGGCTATTTGTTGAGATATAGGAAAAGAAAGCCCTATACCACAAACTCGAATCATCCATATTATAAATATCCAAACTTAATCAAAGACCTTGTTTTATTTAAACCGAATCAACTATGGGTAAGTGATATTACCTACATCCAACTTTCTGGAAAATTTGCATATCTCAGTATTATCACCGATGCCTATTCCCGTAAGATTGTGGGATATTGCCTTTACCCTACACTACACAGCGAAGGGGTGATTCAAGCTTTTCTTATGGCTAGTAAAAACGTCAAAAGGGAATTGTACAACCTAATTCACCATTCCGATAGAGGCGTTCAATATTGTTCTGCCAACTATGTAGAGCAACTAAATGCCCATAGAATAAAAATATCGATGACTGAAAATGGAGACCCTTATGAAAATGCCATTGCAGAGCGTGTCAATGGCATCTTAAAAACAGAATTTGAATTAAGTAAACCATTCAAAGATTTCAATGAGGCTATGCACACTATCGATGAAGCCATACGAAAATACAATGAGCTTAGACCTCATTTAAGCTGTAATTACTTAACTCCCGCAGTAGCACATCAAAGAGAAGGTGCTCTAAGTCAAAGCTGGGTAAAGAAAAAAATTAAAAATGGAGCAATAGTGGTATGAAAAATAAGTGTTTTGAGTTTTTTTTAGACCATACTACTAACCAAATAAATATGCGTATAGCTACTATTTTTTTTCACTATACGCAATTCCAACTTATTTGTATAAGGTCTATCCTATTGCTAGTAAGTTGCTCTCCAGCAGAGCCTACGTCCTCTTCAAATAGACGAAACAAACGTATTAAAAAAAGGATATCTCATTATAGGAATATTCGCCCGCCATGACATACTATTCTAGGAATAAAATAAATAGTGTAGGTAAATTCAGGATTAAATTTATCGCCAGTAAAACGTTTTTAGGAATAGGTATTTTACCTGTAAATAATCTCAGGAAAAGTAATAATCAGAAGTATTGAATTATTAGGAATGAAAAATATTACTGTACATTTGTTTAGGATTTAGAGAAAAAAATGTAATCCAAATCAGTTTTTTAACCAAAAACTGTCAAGTAATTTTAGGACGAGACAGGTGCAGAGGTGGTCGTTTTAGCGACCAAGGCTAAAGTTTTGAGAAAACGACCTAAAAGTTTAGGTAAAATCGCCAAAGTTTATAGATACTATGTATAAAACTTTAGACAAATTAGCTAAGATTTTAGCTTCTAAAGCTAAAACTTTAATGCATTAGGCTAAACGAACCACCTCGGAAGGTAAAACGATGGCGTTTTTGTATTTATTTATAATGAGGATGCTTATCTATATCAGCTTCTCTGGGCACTATAGCTTCATTTAGATTTTAATTTTTCTTCTACTAAAGCTAATTTTTCTTTGATTCTATAGTATTTTTCTTTCCAATACTCTTTTTGTTCTCGTTCCTGTATTTTCTGTTCTCTTTCTAGGTTTATTAAATCATCTTTGTCTTGAATTCGTTGTTCAAACACCTCAATATCTATAGACTTTTTCAAGGTGCGCACATTTCCAATTCCATTATCCTTTATTTCTCCATAGTTATATTGATTCACTTCATCGTTTTTTACTAAATCATGGTATGGTTCATTCAGGATTTGACTAAACTGATAGACGTATTTAGTATAGCACTCCCTTTCTCCTTTGAGAATTTTGGAAACTTCCCCTTGAGATATTCCCAGCTTGGCTGATATATATTCCAATTTTATTCCTTTTTCATCGATCAACTGGTTGATGTTTTTTAATATCCAATCGTTTTTTATCATGTTGGTTTAGTATTTTAGTTTGATGACAAAGTTAGGAAACTATTAGGAATATATTGAGAATAAATTTCCATAGAATAGAATAATTATTAGCTTTTTTATTCCATGATACCATCAGACCTTTGCATCAGATTTTTAAATCTCGAAGTTGACGAAGATAGATAGGGGGACTATAGGGGTTCTTAGTACTATCGGCCATCTTCCAATGAGTACGAAACCTTGACTTGTCGGTTTGCTGTAGGTTAGAGAAAAGAAAGTCTATGAAATAAATTTTAATCTTTAACTTTAACCTTGGAAGTGGAATGGTAAACTTCTGTTTAGTTATGAAAAAATTAGTTCTGTCACTTATTATTGTCTGTTCAGTTTGCGGTCTTATTGCTCTAAAGAAGTATAAGAAAACTGGATTGCCTCTTTATCAGCCAACATCTTGGCAAGATGCAGTTAGTCACTGGAATAATCCTGACCCAAATTACTCTGTACCTATTGAAAGTGGTGAAGTTCCAATAATCTTTAATTTCAGACCATGTCCGGCTGGTTGCAGAGACGAGTTTGATAGACCTTGTAAACCATGTTCATGTTGCTGCGGTATTTGTTTAGTTTTTAAGTTTGATTATCAAGACCCTGATTATAATAATGGTGAAGGCAGAGTTTTAGTTAAAAGTTTAGGTGGTAATTCACTTCAACTTACATTTACTGATAGATTAAATTATAATGAAAATATGCAGTCATTGATTGCTGGTAATGTTTCGTTAGATCAAGCTCAATGTGCTGCCCTAGGTATTAACGCGAACTCAATCACCCTGAATGAGGGTATGTATACAGTTGTACCAAGCGAAAAGTCACAATACGGAAAAGTAATTGTAAATTATTCTATTAATTAATAATTTATATTTCGAATGCAACAATATAATAAATCAATTCTAGGAACAATATTTTTGGCATATAGCTTAACATTAGTCTCATGTAAACAATTTGTAGCATCATGTTATGGTATTAATAATGAAAAGTACGATATAAATGCAATAAAAAGTATTGTACATGATGATGGTTTAAATCTTAGCTTTGTGTATTATGTTGATAGTAGTTATTACAGATTGCATAAAATCGATGATTATAAGTTTAAAAGATCGGGTCAGCCTCTGCAGGTATTAATTATTGATAGTAATGACAATCTGGTTAATAATTTTGTAAACTGCGACTTTCAGGGTTTCCCAAATATTAATTTTAATAAGAATAGTAATTTTGACGACTCATTGTTTCTAAGAGTTAATTCATTTAATAATAAGTGGACATTTACTTTAAAAGAACGAATACCATTTATAAAAAAATTAGGGATAGATAATGACGATTGTACTAAACATAAAGGTAAAAGACTTTATGTGTTTTATTCGAATACAATGGGAAGGCAAAAGAGAAGACTTTTTAATTTAGTGAAGGAAACCTCTAGAAATAAATCATTTGATGTGTATTATGTTAATTTAGACTTATTTTACAATAGTATTTCGAATTAGAATTCTTTATAGTTTGGGTATTAGCGATAGCGGTATCCGTGCTTATTTAGAGACAATATTCCCCTCACATAGCTTGGATACTAAAATACTTGGTATCCATGCTTTTTTCTAAAACAATCCATTTATTAGTTAAACATATAAAGCCCGACGGGGTTAGATAATACGTGTAGTTCATTATGAAAAAATTTATAATAATTATTTGTAGCATAGTTTTATTTCAAAGCGGTTATTCACAAGCACAAGCGGCAGGTGGAGGTGGTCATACAGAAGGCATTTGGTTAGGTTGTTTTGATTGGCGAATTTGTTTACCCTTTCCAAAGGAGTGTCGCATGGGTAGTGTCTCTAATTTTTCATGGGAGAATAATCGCTTTATTCTTAGCCTTGACCTCTCTACATATGCTGAGGATGTTCAACAATATTTCGAGCAAAACACCAGTTTTACATTAACTAATCTACCACAAGAAGGTATTACTGTACCACTTAATGAATCGCTTAGAACTCTCTCTGGAAGGGAATCTTTCACATTTCTTAATGGGAGTTACTTATTTACCAGAGAAGAAAATATAGTAAAGATTCAGTTTTAATGTGATTTAAATCATGTACTGTCACAAGTATCTACATAGCGCGGATATGAACGAAAGTCGTATCCGTGCTTTTTATGACACGATTTGTTGCTGTCATTCAAGAATAAACTATTTCAGGATAAATTTTAACCATTCAAAACCCATTCTATGTTTTTACTCAATATAATTTCCATCCTCCTCACCCTAGGGACAAGTCCAGACTGCGATGGCTTCGGTATGTGCATAGTGGAGCAGAGCACGGAGCAGACAATGGAGACTTGTTCTAAGTATGATAACTGCCTCGAAGCTGAGCTAGGCTATCAAGACCGTGAGCTTTATCTCTATTTCTCACAGAAAAAAATAAAAGACTATATCTATATCAAGCATTTCACGACAGAGTATTTCAGAGTAGATAAAGATTTCACTATACCAGATGACATAGCTGCTGCATCAGGATGTCCGCAGGGCATTACTATCGCCGCAGGAAAGTATCCATTGTATGAAGAAAATGGGAAGATAGTGGTGAAGATAAAGTTGTAAGTGGTCGGTGGCTAGTTGTCAATAGTCTGTTGATTTGAAGGAAATATTGCCACTCACTAAAGATAGTTAATACTCAGAAAGATTAGAAAAACCTCTGCGTACTCTGCGCCTCCCGAAATTATCGGGACAAGTCCTGCGGTGATAAGAAACTCTGTGAATCTCTTCATTCTTCGTGAACCTCTGTGAAATAACCTACTACAAACGTATTTATCAAAAATGAATCATATAAAACGAATACTATTCTTTTTCTGCATTGTTAGTCATCATCTATTAGCACAGACGCCACCCATGCCTCCAGCACCGCAGGCGACTACGAGCGTAAACTCACGAGACTTTTATCGCAAGTATGAGTTTATCCTCGAATGCCCTATGTACCGCTGCGATGTAGAAGGAGTCAAGCTCAGCAATGAACGTTTGACCGCACAAATAGGCTCTAAATTTCTCCTTATAGAAATGAAGCGGGATACTTGTATTATTCGATTTATCTTACCATCGAAGAAGCGCAAAGGTAAGCGAATGAACTTTGAAGATGACGACATAGAATATTATAAATATTATAGGATCACTAAAGCCCAACTTGACTATAAGGCTATTCCATCCAATACACAGAAGTATGCCTTTACCCTCGGCAGTGTGATTACTCCTATCAAGTTAAGATTCGGACCTTTTGATTTTTCGAAAGATTTTACGATAGGCTCTACTTTTGGGGTCAAGTACACGAAGAGTGATTTCGCACCAGTGAGTTTTAGTGGGCTTTTGGGAATAGGCGTGTCTGGAGTCACCTTAGATAGTTTCTCTACGAATGGCAAAGTGAGAAATCGTCAAGAAACCATAGCTTTCACCCCATCTATCGGAGTCATGATGGAGTTTGGCAATGCACAGATAGGTCTATTCACGGGTATAGATATGCTCAGTGGTAGCAATCCTATTTTTGATAGTTATGTCTATAGAAACAAACCGTGGTTATCTATCGGACTCGGCTACTCCATATTTACTGCGAATGGGAGAAGGTAGAACAATCTTTGCCACCTTTGCGCAAGACTCTGCGCCCTTTGCGTTTAAAAATTCTAAGCACTCAAATACTTATCCACCAAGCCTTTTAGCTCTGCATAAGCTACCTCCAGCTCATCATTGATAATTTTTTTATCAAAGAAATTAGCAAATTTCATCTCACTAATTGCTTTATTAAGGCGGGTTTGAATTTTTTCTTCAGTTTCTGTGTGTCTTTTTCGTAGTCTTTCTTCCAGAATTTGTAGGCTAGGTGCTGCTATAAATATGGACAGGATATCATTACAAAGTAATTTTTTGACACTCATCGCTCCCATAATGTCAATATCAAAAATAGGGATTTTTCCCAAACCATAGATTCTATCTATTTCCGACTTTGGGGTTCCATAAAAGGAACCTTTATAAACCTCTTCCCACTCAATGAACTCCTGGTTTTCAATTTTATGTTTAAACTCAGTTTCGGTAATAAAATGATAATCTATACCGTCCTTTTCATGCTCTCTAGGTTCGCGAGTTGTTGCGGATATGGAAAACTCTAAGTGTGGAAAATCTTGAAGTAGTTTTTTCACCAAGGTCGTCTTACCTGCGCCCGATGGAGCTGTAATGAGTATGGATTTTTTCTTCATAAAGCTATGTTTTTATTTTTTTCAGACCACATTATTCAATTGTTCTTTTATGCGTTCCAGTAAATCTTTCATATCGACTACTAAATGCTGAATCTCGCTGTCATTTGCTTTAGAGCCTATAGTATTAATTTCTCTTCCCATTTCTTGAGCTACAAATCCTAGTTTTTTTCCAGCGTGTTCTTTGCTATTTACTGTCTGGATAAATAGCTGTATATGCTGCTGCAGTCGGCTGAGTTCTTCGCTGATATCCAATTTCTCTATATAGTAAATCACTTCTTGACCTAGCCTATTATAGTCGATTTCATTGGTAGTCGTTATTTCCTGTATACCCTGCAAAAGCTTTTCTCTCCGGCTTTCTATACGCTTATCTCCAAGATTTGCTACTTGATTTTTTGTCGCTTCTATTTTATTTACCCAATCTGTTAAATCCTTTTTGATCACATTTCCTTCTTCTATCCGAAAATGATTGACTTTGGTGCATAGGTTTTCTATCACGCTGAAAAGACTATTAACTTCTTCCTCTGTCAAATCTTCTATTTCTATTAAACTATTGTAGTTCTGAACGACGAGAGAGAACACTTCTGTTGAAGAGCCTAACTTAGTGGATAGATTTTTTAAGAAATCATATTGTTGAGTAAATACATCTTCATTAATTGCGTTGAAGCCTTTTTTGCCGTCTTTCGACTGAATGGAAAGCTCCACTTTGCCACGTTCTAAATTTTTCTGAATAATATTTTTAACCTGAATCTCGAGGTTGCGGAATAGGGAAGGGGATTTATAAATAAAATCTAAACCTTTACTATTGAGTGTCTTTAACTCTAGGCTGTAGTTTATGTCTCTCAAGAGGAGATTTTCGGATGCGAAACCTGTCATCGAACAGACCATACCTGCGCTATTGTTTTTTTCTATTTATGAGCCAAAGTCCAAATATAATCAAAATACCACCAATTGCCGAATATATTGTCATGACTTCACCTGCAAATACAGTAGCTATGATTATGGCAAATAGTGGTTGAAGATAAATGAAACTACTTACCGTGGTCGGTGATACCGCACGCATAGCCATGTTATTAAACAAATAGACAAGAAATGTAGCGCAGAGAATCACGAAACCAAAGCTCCAATAAAAGCTAGTCGGCAATTCCGAAAAATTGACTTCAACAGCTTGTTTGAAACCAAAAATTCCTACCCAAACACTACCTGTGAGAAACATAAGAAAGGTAATCGTAAGAGGATGATATCGACTCATCATGGGCTTGACGAGTATTAGATAAATGGAAAAGGATATGGCGTTGATGACAATAAAAAAATCACCTAAGGCAGATGATGATTGACTTTCTTTAGCAGAACTTATAATCAAAATAGATGCTCCTGCCATGCCTAGACTTATTCCCATTATTTTCTGAAGTTTTATCTTTTTATCTTGGGTAATTTGAGAGATTAAATAAGTAATAATGGGGGAGGTAATCATAAGAAGTGCTGCGTGAATAGAACTCGTCAAACTAATGCCCTTGAAGAAAAAGAGTTGATTGAGCGCAATACCGAAGAACCCACAGCCTATTAAACGCAACCAGTCTGAATGAAGTATCCGCTCCCTTAGAAACAGAAAATAGATACACGCAAATAATATGAGTGATACAAAAACACGATAAAATATGAATCCAAATGGGCCGATATAGGTCGGCATTATAGATTTAGCTATAGAATAATTAGCGCCATAAATAAGGTTTACTAATATCAGAAGAAGATAAGCGAACTTCGTGGAACCCTTCTTTGTCATCAAAAAATACGAGGAATAAGTTCTTCAAAATAGGCTAAGGTTTCTTTTAAGCTCTTTTTACTCATACCGCCAGCAGCATTGATATGTCCACCTCCGTTGAAATATTGACGGGCTATCTTATTGACATCGGTATCGTTTTTACTACGAAAAGAAATTCTAATTTTATCATAATCCTGTTTGAAAAGGACAGAAACTTCGATGTTTAAAACTTTCATAGGATAGTTAACAAGCCCTTCTGTATCGCCATCCTGGATGTCAAACTTGTCTTTCGTACGTCGATCAATCCACATATAGGCTAGCTTTTTATCCTCTACTATGGTCATATTATTCGAAATACAGTATCCAAATAGTTTTAACCTATTGATACTGAAATTA
The DNA here is from genome assembly GCA_016787225.1 of Chitinophagales bacterium. Taxonomy (NCBI): domain Bacteria; kingdom Pseudomonadati; phylum Bacteroidota; class Chitinophagia; order Chitinophagales; species Chitinophagales bacterium. Next base: position 31,515 of record JAEUUY010000001.1, on the reverse strand, counting down.
TTAAATGCGAGATTGTAAATTTCTGTTGCATTGATACCTATACCCATCAATCGTGCAGCCATAACTAAGGTGCTAGACTGAGTGGATGAAAATTGAAATCCCCCCGTATCCGTAAGTAAACCTGTATAAAGGCAAGTAGCGATATCTATGTCGATAAGACTCTGATTCCATTTCATCATAAAATCATAGACCAACTCACAAGTACTACTCGTTCCAGGATAGCTAAAACTCAGTTGAAAATCTGAACTAGGCTCTTCGTGATGATCAATTAGGATTCTTTTGGCTTTCGAATTTCCCAAAAAATCAGTGAGTTGATTGACCCTTGATGGGCTATTAAAGTCCAAACAGAATATGATTCTATCCTCGGTAAAGTAGCTTTCGAAGCTAGGTTTTTCCTTCTCATTGAAAATCAAGGCTTCAGATACTTGAGGAATCCAATTGTAATATGAAGGAAAAGCAGAAGGGAAGATGCAATCAACTTTAAGTCCTTGTTTTTCAAGGTATAACTTTAGAGCTATCGATGAACCTATAGCATCTCCATCGGGATTGAAATGGGTAATTATGGTTATTGGAGGTTTTGAATCTAACCATTTCCTAATTATATCTATCTCATTCTGGGGGAAGCGCTCCATATTTTTCTTATTATTTGTCTTATTTGCTTGAAAATCAATGCAAATAATGGGTTGTTAAAACCGCTGCAAATATAATCAAAAACAACCATCCATTATATTCTATACCTTTTTTTAGTATGTTTTAGAATTTAGTTTAGACCAAAAAGCCTAGTTTTGTGACTCAATTTTAATAACTAATCCCCAAAAAGAGAAGAAAAATGGCAGGTAATCGAACGTATACGATGATTAAACCCGATGCAGTAGCGAAAGGTCACATCGGTGGAATTTTAGACATGATAATTAAAGATGGTTTCAAGATCAAGGCAATGAAATATACTCATATGAGTGAATCATTGGCTAAAGAGTTTTATGCAGTGCATAAGGAAAGACCTTTTTATATGGAGTTAGTCAATTTTATGACTTCTGGTCCTATAGTAGCGGCTATTTTAGAAAAAGATAATGCTGTGGAGTCTTTTAGAAAATTAATAGGTGCTACGAATCCTGCTAATGCAGAAGAAGGAACTGTGAGAAAAAAATATGCTGAGAGTATCGAGAGAAACGCAATTCATGGCAGTGATAGTGATGAGAATGCGAAAATCGAGGGAGATTTATTATTCTCTGCTAGCGAGATTTTCTAACTTATAAATATATAAATTCAGTTATATACCAATACATAACTGTTTTAGCCAACAATATTTTGGTATAGTGCCGGTGTCATTGACACCGGTTTTTTTTTGTAACCTTAACCAAGAGTGTTTTTAATTTCCTGAAGAATAGTTTATTCTCCAAATCAGAAAGGAATAGAGTCCGGTAATCAAGGAAAATCCTTTTTCAAAATAAGTTTTAGCAAATAAATTGCCTATAGTATTGAGGATAAATAATCCATAGAAAATCCAAAGTATGATGGTAATTATTTTAGGACTAAAAATTTGCTTTATATATTCCCCCTTCTGAACCAGGGTGAATATGAAAAAACAATTTATTAAAATTCCCAATGAAACAAAAGTATACATCTGTTCATCTGTTTCCAATCTACCTCCCCAAGTTATAGAATAGGGTACGATTTTAAGAAGAATCAAAAATTGGAATAGAATTACCAGTATTGAAACTGCTATTAAAATTTTTATATTAAGTAAATTTACTTGCTTCATAGTTTTAAAATTAAAGATTTGAGTTTAACTAATCTAGCTGCAATGAAAGTAAATACTCAAATACATAGTTGATAAACTATTAATTGTTCACTATTAACTATTCACTAAAAACTACTAACTATTGTTGTTCTATCTTCAACATTCCTTTCAGAATATTTCCTTTTTCCAGAACAATTTCGTAGAGATAGATTCCTGTGCCGAGACCAATACCACTGAAATCATTTTGATAGCTTCCAGAACTACGATATACGATTTTACCTTCTAGGTTCATGACTTGGAGCTGTAGTTGAGGATAATCCTCTAACATGGAAATGGGCAATACCCAGAAATCATTCTGACCGTCACCATTCGGTGTTATCAAAGATTGAATGTTATCGCCTTTAAACTTCTCATTGAGTTTTATCTCATATCGAGAAGTGTCAATGGTTTGTATTCCTAGTGAATTGTAATCAGCCTTAATGATAAAGACGACATTGTCCGTTTCATTTTTTAATTTTGAGGTATATTCGTAAACGCCTTTTCCTAGGTCTAGCTGGCTTCCTTTTTGTGAGGTTATAGAATAAACTACTTTTACTTCATTTCCTATCTCTAAAGGTTTACCGAGTTTAATACTCGGCATATTATTCATTGATAATTGACTATCTTTCCCATGATATTGAACCATAACTTCATTATAAAATGTGTCATAGGAAAGCACAAATGTAGGTTTGCTAAAAATGACAGCAATCGTCCTTATGGTATCAATGCCTATATGGAAGTTACTAGCTTTATATGCATAACCTTCGTTCGTTACATTAATCAAAGTGCCATATTTCGGTTCGGAGTGGTGTAGGGATATGTCAAAATCAGAATTTTTTGACATGTCTATATCTGCGTCAAATTGCACGATAGTTGACTGTGATTGTTTGACTTTATTCTTGCCTGATTTTGTATAGAAGTATTGAAACTTACTTGGAGTCAAGCCAGCCAAAGTAAATACTGAATAGGCATTAAGGTCTATTTCAGATAATGTTGTGATAGATCCTTGAATCAAATTTGATGATGAACCAAAAATGGAATATACATCAACCGCTGATGGTAAAATTTCCCATTCGTTTCCGTTCCAGCCTACAATTGTCAGATTTTTCAGACCACCATTTGTCAATTTTTTAATATCGCTTCGATCATTCCAGCTTAAGGTCAATCTGGTTAAGGTACTTCCATTGACATCCCAATATTCTTTCGAGCTTACCTGATAAATAGGGGCTTGTTTTTTAGTGGTAGGAAATGGTCCATCTGGAGGCAAGACTTGACTAACACTTCCAAAAAATGGACTAGTAATAGCTATATTTGGGCTAACTGCAAAATAAGCTGCCTCTGTAGGTGCTAGCTCAGATGCCTTGTCTACTGCTGCTGGTTTAAACTGATTATTATCACCAATAGGGAAAATAAATTTATTAGACATAAAGGTACGAACATAGCCATCTACGTATGCTTCGTCCGTAACTCCTGACCATGAAGAACCTGACATGAAACTGACATAGCTTTTATTCAGTCTCCGTTCAGTACCCAAAATGCCAGAGTTAGGATTATTATTTAGAATAGTCCTGAAATCCCAATCCTTATAAACTCTCATATCACCATTATTCTCTATGACGGTACTGCCATAAGATTTTATCTGAGCCTGTGCTCCAAACCCTAAAATCAGTAACTGACAACTAAGAAATAATAGTATAATATTCTTCATCAATTGTTATATTTTATTCATGGAGACTAACCCACGCAGTTCCATTATATCCTTCAAATCTACCTAAAGATTGATTATATCGTATCATACCTGCTTCAGGAGCATCATTCGTTTTTGCTTCATTCCCTAGTTTGAGTGCACCATTGACTACGAGCTTAACGGGGGCTGTTGTAGTACCTATAGCCAGATTACCTCCTGTAAATACGTGGTGCTTCAAGGTATCCTCCGTATGATAGTTCATATGATTAGGCATAATCCCTATTTTACCTACCATTTGATTATTAGGATTGGTAATTTCTACAGAACCACTATTGCTTGCAGTTCCCTGTTTGATATTTACTTGACCTGTATTGGCTCCTCCACTTACTTTGACATTTCCATTGACGTCAAGTGCTTCACTTGGAGTAGTAACTCCTAAGCCCATTTTTCCACTTCGATATATATCTTGATTTTCCAAAGTCGCAGTAGAACCATTCGAAGCATTTAGCCATACTTTATTTATTTCCTGTTCGGATAGTACCCTTTGCCATTTTGTGCCATCATTGTAATAATAGCCTGGATATACTTTATACGGGTCACTTCCAGCTGTGACTGTGTTATATACAATCATACCAGCCACATGAGCACCTAGAGGAGCGTAGTTATTGGTGGCTAATAATTGAACTCTTGGCATCAAAAGTCCCTTTCGTGTACCATCACCTGCATCGATTTGCACGACAGCGTTCGGATCAAGAACATCACCTGTACCAAAGCGCATTTGTGCCTTGATGGTGGCTAAACCACCTATAAACAACAAAGTAAAAAATATCTTCTTCATCTTATTTAAGTTTATAAATTGAATTATTTTAATTTCTTTTATCTAACTTCTAATTTCTAATTATCTAATATAATCCACTCAAATCCATCAAATCCCTCAAAATGCTGATTCACTTGATTGAATCGCATAGTTCCTTCTAGGAAAGGCGGTGTTGCTGGCTTCTTTACGAAATTTCCTTCATTTTGATTTGTGACTCTTATCATACAACCACCACTATTTCTATCTATATTCTGTTGATTTCCCCACTCTTTATATAAGACGCCGTTGATAGCTCCTGTTACTATTGGACCTAAGGGATAGATAGGAACAAATAATCCCTGAGCCCTTAAATCATTTGGAATACTGACTGGAGAGAGGGTTTTAAACCATAACTCAGGACTGATATAATTAGCCGAGACTGCATTCTTAAATTTAGTAGCTTCTGACAAAGTATCAGCTAAAAGATCATAATTATGAAAGAATCTAATATTGACAAAACCATCTTGAGTTCCAGAAGTCAGTTCGATAGTCCAGACGATACCCATGACAAAACTTGCATCTTGTCCATCTTTGCGACTAAATATTTTCGGACCGTTCGGAGAACAAAGACATTTTCTAATTTTCACTTGAGCTGTAAACGCTTGTGTGTTTGCACCTGCTCCTGTTGGATTATGCTCTATCCCGAAGTAATAACTATTATCTACTGTTCCCGGTAAACCATAATAGGACCATCCGCCTGTTTCGAAAATCTTCACACAGGCAATATCATCGTATGGGAACTTATGACAATCAATCAGTTTACTGGATAGACAATCTGGACTTGCGTTGTCAGCAGTTTTCACAAGATTTAATTTCGTAGCACCCTCTGTGCCTATACTAGCACTATCTAGCTGAGTTTCTGTAATCACTGCATTACTAGCTCCTAACCAATCCTGCAATAATGTACCGTAAATTTGCCTATAATCATACTTTCGCTCAGAAGCTGGATAATAAAATGCAGTAGAGCTATTTTGATTAGCATTTGCTGGTACATTGAGGCTTGGGTGAGCTCCGAGTACGCCTCCTTGTACGCCCTTTCCTATGACAAAGAAAGGTGCTATATTACCATGATCAGTACCGGTACTACCATTTTGTTTTACTTGCCTACCAAATTCGCTGAACGTCACAGTTATTACCTTATCAGCTGTACCCAATGCTTCTAAATCAGCTTGAAAAGCAGCGATTGAATTAGAAACATCGAGAAGTAAATTGGCATGAGCACCAGTATGTGAACTACCTATCACGGATTGAGTATCATGTGTATCAAACCCGCCAATCGTAACCATATAAATTTTAGTTTTAGATCCTCCACGAATCAATCGTGATACCGTTTTTAGTTGTCTGCCCAGATTGGTGGCTGGATAGGATACAGAACTATTGCTGCCAGCAGTAAATACAGACATAATTCTATTATAGTAGGCGTCCATACTCTTTTCAACTCCTCTTAGGAATTGCTGTATCTTGCCATAATCGCTTTCGTCTGGGAGATATATCTCAGGTGCTAACATACCAAACAAAGTGCCTTGCATCGATGTAGCATTGTATTCAATGTTTTTATTATGCGTATGATTAAAAATGAGACATGGATTGGAATTGCCAAAATGCAATGCCACGGGGTCTTCCATAAGTCTATTCGGAGAACCAGCCATACCGGGTAAAACAGATTCTAAGTATCTTCCCATCATTCCGTCTACCAGATTGGTAGCGTTATTCCCGTCTCTACCAGCAAACATCATATTCTCAGAATCGAAATGCGAATAGTTTGGTTTTGGATACCCTACACCGTTAATGATGGCTAATTTGCCTGCATTCATTAAATCAGAAAAAGCATACATATTCGGATGCAATCCAATATCAGAATTCAGGGATATAATTGAATTTGCTCCTGTATTATTTAACTTAATATCGGGTCTCAAGAAACTATATTGTGCATATTCATTGAGCGGAATCACGGTGTTGAGACCATCGTTCGCTCCTGCCATTCTGACCATGACGATAACTCTATCAGAGACTGGGTCACAATCGGCAAATGGAGCAGCAGATGCCCAAGCATAAGAATTATTTAAAATCAATGGACTCGATAATCCTAATGTGCCTGAAACTTTTAAAAAACCTCTTCTTCCTAATCCCATAATCTATAGTTTACATCACTTGATATTCCGTAGACCTAGCCATAGCTAGAAGTAATCTATTTACTGCCGTACGCACAGCATTCTTTTTAGTAGCATTATTCACGTCTGCTATCCATGTATTCCATGTCGTTTGCCAGTTTGCCTTGGATAAGCCGTTGAGCAAAGCATTCTCAAAATACCCATAGCGCAATCCCTTCGGTTTGCTTGGAAACAATAAATCCATCAATTCGTCAATCAATGTATCTGCATTACCAGGATCTGTAAACCACCCAGATAATCTTAAATAATCTGGCGAATCCAGTCTGGTAGTGAATCCATTGTTAGTATACCCATTGAGACATGTTTCTATCCAGCCACATTTATAGCGTTGATTCAAAGTGGCAATAGTAACCCAATTCTTATCATAATCTGGTTTGGCACTGTAGCCAGGGTAGCCATTGACATCCACTGAATTAAATACTTGCATACCAGAAATCCAAATGCGTGAGCGTAGCGTATTGAAATAGTTATGGAAATGTAAGGGATTCGCAGTCGGATTGACCATGGTCATATTCGTTTCGGCCATAAAATTTAGCATCAAATCAACTGGTGATTTTATTTTGCTACCGATATGGTCATCTCCTATTATACTATCATCTTGGTCATAGAAATGCCAGCACTTGAGGAGCATTTTTACAGCTGATTCTAAATTATAAGTTATACCATTTTGAGTACTCAAAAGGTGATTTGCCAGTGGAGTGATAATATCTGTTTCTATTTCTTGTGAAATCTGAGAATTAACAAAAAAGCGATACAATCTCCGCGCATAATTCTTTGCGGTCGCCTCCTGATTAAACACCATATTGATAAATGCCTGCAATTCGTCATAGACGGTATAAGCACCTGTCAGGGTATTAGAACCCGTTATCGTTTGTCCGCCAAAGGCAGCGCTAAATGTCTTATTTCCTGTATCATGCTGTGCTAGATTACATAGCCCTGTTGGTAGATTGGTAGTGGCATAGGTCCATCCTGCATTGGTAGGATTGGGAGCATGACCAGCTAGATTGGCAGTCAATCCCTTATCCAGATAATTCATTCGCACATTACCACCATAAGTCCCAGTAAATCCAGTTAACACACGAGCTGCTTGCTGCACATCCAACTCGGTGTAGTTGGTATAATTTCCTTCGTCTATCTGCTCTCCTTTGAGAATAGTGAAAAGCTCCAAAAACTCTCGTGAATAATTTTGATTCGGATTGGTTTTAATGTTGAGATAATTACTTAAATAGTATATCATACGCTGATTTAGCGTCATTTTATATGCCAATTCCTTTAGACTCTTATTGGTATATTGCAGAATGAGCGCCATATTGTCCCATTGCATATAGACCGAAGTATAATTGGTTATATATATGCTATGAAGGAACATAGAGAGCTTCCATTGAATCGTATCAGACTTATGAGCATTATACAGCCAATAATTCATAAATTCATACGAAAAATCATTATTGTAAGTCGTGTCAAAAGTAACCCCAGGATTATCGAAATCAGGGAAATATTGAGAGCCGTCTGTATTTTTTATTGGCTTGGGTAAGGCTGGGGCAGTAAATGTAAAGAGCTGATCAAGAGCCTGTGCTGGGGTCATACTAGCCAGTGCAAAAGCACGAGCCTTCGTAGGCCTGTATGTAGCCCTTCTTAGAAGATGCATAGCTGCTTCAAATCCAAGCGGGGTAGTCTTTTCGGCTATTGACGCCATAGGCTAATTAATTTTTTTACGATCTTCTAGCACAAAAGTAGAGTTTTAAATTTAATTTTGTTAATTTTTTTTACAAAAAATTTGGGGTTAGCAAGAGTATTGTTAAAAGCTTCGAATCCAAAGGACATTTTTGTTTTATCATTCTCAAAAAGTATGTTAGAATTGCCCAAACGGGAATTAAGACTTATCTATTATTTTCCATTACCTTTGCTCACCTAAGATTTAAAAATATGATTTCAAAGAAAAAGAAATGGAAGGTAGTTTTCCTATTGTTAGCTTTTGTGGCATTGGATTTATCCATGCCAGCACAGGAAACCACCTTTAAGTCCAATGGTCCAGATGATTATCGAGAGGGTCATGTCCTATTCATCAATGCTACGATTTACAAAGATTATCAGACTATTTTACCCAATGCTAGTCTGCTTATCAAAAATGGCAAGGTGGTTGAAATTTCCCCATCCACTCTGAAATCACAAGGTGCTATCATTTATGACCTCAAAGGCAAATTTATTTATCCATCATTTATAGACTTATCTTCAGACTATGGCTTATCTAAGCAAGCTAAGGGGAGCGACAAAGAAGGTGCACAATATGAGTCCAATAGAAAAGGAGCTTATGGATGGAATCAAGCTATCCATAGTGACTACGAGGCGAGTCGTTATTTTGTAAAGCACGATACTATGGCTATGAGCTATCGCAAACAAGGCTTTGGGATGGTGGTCACCCATAGAAAGGATGGTATAGCACGAGGTACGGCCGCTTTGGTTATGCTCGGCAGTGAGAGAGAAAATCTCATGCTCAAAAAAGACAATATTGCTAGTGTCTTTTCTTTTGACAAAGGAAGTTCGACCCAGGAATATCCCAATAGCCTCATGGGGTCTATAGCGCTGCTGCGCCAGACGGAGCTCGATGCACAGTGGTATTCCAGAACTACAGCGCCGCGCGAATACAATATCAATTTAGAAGCGTGGAATAGGAATAAAAATCTAATATCCATTTTCGATGCTGGAAATTGGGAAAATGTTTTGCGGGCAGATAAGGTTGGAGACGAATTTGGTAGGCAATATATCTTTAAAACAGATGGTTCTGAATATCAGCGATTGGAAGAAATAAAAAAGACGAATGCGAAATTGATCGTGCCATTGCAGTTTCCTAAAGCTTACGATGTCAGTGATATTTATAAACGTCAGTTCGTTGATCTCATAGAGATGAAGCACTGGGAGCATGCCCCAGCTAATTGTGCTTATTTGGATAAACATAAAATAGAATTTGCCATCACATCGGATATGCTAGAGAAAAAGGATGATTTTCTAAAAAATCTACGAACGACCCTGAAATATGGTATTTCAGAATCGAATTTGCTAAAAGCATTGACCTACCAACCAGCACAGTTCATGAATATCTACAGCGATTATGGTAGTTTGGAGAAAGGAAAATGGGCTAATTTTTTCATTTCGGATAAAAACATCTTTGATGATAGAGCACAAATCTTAGAAAACTGGATAGGAGGTAAGAAGTATCCAATTGCCCGAATGGAAGATTATGATATAAGAGGTATTTATAAGCTGAATTCTGTTGCCAGTAGTTCATCTATCTCATGGTCGAAAATAGTAGTGAGCGGCGAAGCGAAATCGCCTAAAATGCAACTAGTCTTAAACGATACCACCAAATTAGATGCCAAGCTAGAGCGAAATGGCAAAGATATTGTCTTTTCTTTGATACCATTTCCTAAGGGCGATAATAAAAAATATTTTTTCACGGGTTTCATTGATGCAGAGCGTCATAGCTGGAATGGTAAAGGTATATTTCCAGATGGTTCTGAGTTCAAATGGATAGCACGGCGAGATAGTCTATATACAGATACCAGTAAACGAAAGTATGATACTATAACCTTACAATCATTAACACCAATTACCTTTCCACTTCATGGTTATGGTTTTGAAAAAATGCCAACACCAGAAAATATTCTATTTCAAAATACGACACTGTGGACTAATGAAACTGAAGGCATTTTGCAGCAAACAGACCTCATTATTCGCAATGGAAAGATAAGTCAAATTGGTAAAAACCTCTCGTGTGCAGATTGTAAAATAATTGATGCTCGAGGCAAACATCTAACCGCTGGAATTATAGATGAACACAATCATATCGCCTTACGTGGAGTCAATGAGGGTTCGAAATCAATAAGTGCAGAAGTTCGAATGGGCGACGTTATCAATCCAAATGATATTAATATTTACAGACATTTATCAGGAGGTGTTACTGCAGCACAGTTATTGCATGGTTCTGCCAATGCCATAGGCGGACAATCTGCCCTTATTAAGATGCGATGGGGTATGACAGCCGAGCAGATGAAAATAGAAAATGCAGATGGATTTATCAAATTTGCTCTCGGTGAGAATGTGAAGCAGGCTAACTGGGGACCACAATTTCATATTCGCTATCCGCAAACCAGGATGGGTGTGGAGCAGACCTATGTCAATTATTTTACCAAGGCACAGGAATATCTAAAAAATCTGCTAACCAATCCCAATAATACTCGACGAGATTTAGAATTAGAGACTATGGCGGAAATTTTGAATAAAAAACGATTTATTACCTGTCATTCCTATGTACAATCAGAAATAACTATGCTCATGCGAGTAGCAGAAAAGTTTGGGTTTACAGTCAATACCTTTACACATATCCTAGAAGGGTATAAAGTAGCTGATAAAATGAAAGCGCACGGTGTCCATGCTTCTTCATTCTCAGATTGGTGGGCATATAAATTTGAGGTTATCGATGCCATACCTCAAAATGCAGCCATTCTGACTCAAATGGGAGTGACCACTGCTATTAATTCAGATGATGCGGAGATGGCTCGCCGCCTCAATCAAGAAGCAGCTAAAAGTGTGAAGTATGCCAATATGAGTGAAGAAGATGCGTGGAAATTAGTCACCTTAAACCCAGCCAAAATGCTACACTTAGATCATAGAATGGGTAGCCTGAAAATAGGTAAGGATGCCGATATCGTGCTGTGGTCTGACCATCCGCTGTCTATTTATGCTGTAGCAGAGCGCACTTATGTAGATGGTCGTTGTTTCTATTCACTAGAGCAGAATGCTATAAGTAAATCTAAAATGCTAAAAGAACGTGCGATCTTAATACAGAAGCTAACCGAGGAAAAGAAGGCAGGTGCTGAAACACAAGAACCTACTAAAAAGCAAAAATACTCTTTTAGCTGCGGCAATGAAGGTGAGTGTTTGCATTAAATATTCTAAATAAAATAAATGAAAAACGTGATGAAATTTTTTAAAAAATTATTCCTACTATTTACCATTCCCACTTATCTATTTTCCCAAGATATACCAACTCCTGCTCCCAAACAAGCGGAACGAATATGTCTATATGGAGCTACTATACACATAGGTAATGGAGAGGTTATTGAGAATGGAATCATCGTATTTGAGCATGGAAAAATTCAGCAAGTGAGTGCCAACAGCAGCACGATTTTGTCTCAATTAAATTGTAAAAAAGTAGATGTGTCAGGGCAGCATATTTATCCAGCACTCATAGCCCTCAATACCTATCTCGGCTTATCGGAAATAGAAGCTGTTCGAGCTACGAATGATGGCGCTGAGCAAGGTCAACAAAATGCGAATGTCCGAACGATAGTTTCTTATAATACCGATTCACGAGTGACCCCTACCGTGCGCAGCAATGGCGTCTTATATGCACAGATAGTTCCTGGAGGAGGAATCGTATCGGGCACGACTTCGCTCGTGCAGCTCGATGCTTGGAACTGGGAAGACGCTGCTGTCATAGCGGAAGATGGGGTCGTTCTGAATTGGCCTACACTAAACAGAAAAATGGGTTGGTGGGCAGAAGCCAAAGGTTATGAACCAAACAAAGACTATGAAGTGCAGCGCCAAGAAATCATCGACTACTTTATGGAAGCCAAAAGTTATTCAGGAGTAACCCACGAAAAGAAAAATTTGAGATTTGAGAGCCTCCGAGAAGTGGTCAATGGCAAACGCAAACTTTATATCCAAGTCCAACATATCAAAGAAATATTGCATGCTATAGAATTTGCAGAACAGTTCGGGATTCAAATTACGCTGTTAGGAGCTGCTGATTGTTATCAAATTGCAGATATTTTAGCGCAGAAAAAAATATCTGTCATACTAGGCAGAACCCATGAATTACCTAACTATGCTGATGAGGATGTGCACCAACCTTATAAAACACCTGCAATCTTGCAAAAAGCGGGAGTTCTGTTTGCTATCAGCAACGAAGGTTTTTGGCAGGTTCGAAATCTTCCTTTTCAAGCTGGTCAGACGGTTCCGTATGGACTCAGCAAAGAAGAAGCTTTAAAATCAATTTCACTCTGTCCCGCACAGATACTAGGAGTATCAAATAGATTAGGGTCGCTAGAGGTAGGCAAAGATGCCAGTATTGTCATTTCCGAAGGTGATATACTTGATATGCGTTCATCCAAAGTCACTCAGGCATTTATTGATGGACGTTTCATTGATTTAGGAAATAAACAGACCGATCTTTATCTTAAATTTATGAAGAAATATGGGTTAAAGGTAAAATAGTAAATGCCTATAACACTATTTATCATTTTAGCTTGCTAGATTTTTATAAATTTGCCTTGTCATAAATTGAATATGACTTATTCGTTTTATTCTTTTAAAATTAATTTATAAATGAGCACTAAAGGGCTTTCTTCACTGACCAAAAAGTATATCATGGGGCTTTCTGGTATTTTCTTGATTTTATTTTTGATTGTACATTGTGGCTTAAATTGCCTAGTTTTTTTGAACGATGGCGGTCAAACATTTACTCATGCGGCTCATTTTATGGGAACCAATATTTTAATGAGAACATTGGAAATAGGATTGGTCGTTGGATTTTTAGTTCATATCATTGACGGTTTTGTGCTTTGGTATCAAAATGCAAAGGCTCGTCCGCAGGGATACGCTAAGGTAGATGCTTCTAAAAATTCACCATGGTACTCGCGCAGCATGGGTATTCTAGGTACACTCTTATTGATGTTCCTGATCATACATGCTGGAGACTTTTGGATACCTAATAGAGCCAATCAGTTTGCGACTGGTCAAGAGCGAGACTTGTTTGCCATGATGAAAGAAGAATTTTCAAATCCTTTTATCGTCTTTTTGTATGTAGCGTCTTGCTTCTCTTTGTTTTGGCATCTGCTGCATGGCTTTAAATCAGCTTTTCAATCATTAGGATTGAATCATAACAAGTACAATGGCATGATAGAAAAATCTGGAATCGCTTTTTCTATCATTGTACCTACCTTATTCGCTTTGATGCCAATAGGTTTTTATTTAGGTTGGGTAAAATAATATGGCAAACTACGTTCTCAATTTTTCTGATTTAGATTTGAATAAGTCCTATACTTATGCAGATTATCTATTATGGAAATTTAGTGAGCGTGTGGAGCTGATTAAGGGAAAGATTTTTTCCATGTCACCGGCACCGAATACTTCTCACATGAGAATTAGTCAGCGGTTGAATTTTATTATTCTCAACCAATTTGCAACTAACTCTTGTCAGACTTTCTGTGCACCATTCGATGTCGTATTATCGAAAACTAAAGATAGCAAAAAAATCAAAACGGTTGTTCAGCCAGATTTAGGGGTAATATGCGATTTAACTAAGATAGATGAATATAAATGCAATGGAGCCCCGGATTTGATTATTGAAATACTTTCTCCGGGTAATTCTAAAAAGGAAATGAAAATTAAGTATGAGCTCTACGAGGAGAATGAGGTTCTGGAATATTGGATTGTCGATCCCGAGCATGAGACAATTTCAATTTTCAGTTTACATAAAAACAAGTATGTACCTATGAAGCCATTAACTACAGACGATGAACTTCAAAGTGTTTTATTTCCGAAGTTAAAATTCCCTGTAGAGACTGTGTTTCAAGATATTCATAAATTCAAAAAAGTAAAAAAATAACATAGCATATGTCATTAGATAATAAAATTCCCGCAGGCAATATTGCAGACAAATGGACCAATTTTAAATCAAGCTGCAAACTTGTAAATCCTTCCAACAAACGCTCTATCGATGTTATAGTGGTAGGTACTGGATTAGCTGGCAGCTCTGCCGCAGCATCCCTAGCAGAGATGGGCTATAATGTCAAAGCTTTTTGTTTTCAAGATAGTCCACGTCGTGCGCATTCTATCGCTGCTCAGGGAGGGATCAATGCCGCAAAAAATTATCAAAATGATGGCGATAGTACCTACAGATTGTTCTATGATACCATAAAGGGAGGAGACTATAGAGCTCGCGAAGCCAATGTTCACAGACTAGCAGAAGTTTCAGCTAGCATTATCGACCAATGTGTAGCTCAAGGTGTTCCATTTGCGCGTGACTACGGAGGATTATTGGATAACCGATCTTTTGGAGGTACGCAGGTTCAGCGAACATTTTATGCCGCAGGACAAACAGGACAACAATTGCTATTGGGTGCCTACTCTGCGCTTTCACGACAGATAGCGAAGGGCACGGTAACTATGTATAACCGTCATGAAATGCTCGATCTTGTGGTCATCGATGGCAAAGCGAGAGGAATTATAGCGCGCAATTTAATGACGGGTAAGATAGAAAGACATTCGGCGCATGCGGTATTGCTCTGCACAGGTGGCTATGGCAATGTATTTTTCCTATCAACCAACGCCATGGGTAGCAACGTGACTGCAGCATGGAAAGCCTATAAAAAAGGAGCATATTTTGCTAATCCTTGTTATACCCAGATTCACCCAACCTGCATTCCAGTAAGTGGTGATCATCAATCTAAATTGACCTTAATGTCTGAGTCATTGAGAAATGACGGAAGAATATGGGTGCCGAAAAAACTGGAAGATGCGCAAGCAATTCGTGAGGGACGACTAAAGCCTACACAAATCAAAGAAGAAGATAGAGATTATTATTTGGAGCGCAGATATCCAGCATTTGGAAATTTGGTACCAAGAGATATTGCATCACGAGCTGCAAAAGAGAGATGTGATGCTGGTTTTGGCGTCAACAAAACGGGTGAAGCGGTTTATCTAGACTATTCCGCTGCGATTATACGATATGGGAAAACGCAGGCGAAATTAAAGAACATAGAGAATCCTTCTGAAGAAGAAATCAAGAGATTAGGAAAGGCTGTGGTAGAAGAGAAATACGGCAATCTTTTCCAGATGTATGAAAAAATCGTAGATGAAAATCCATACGAAACACCAATGATGATTTATCCTGCGGTACATTATACCATGGGAGGTTTGTGGGTGGATTATCATTTGATGACGACCATACCAGGGTGCTATGCTCTAGGAGAGGCAAACTTTAGTGATCATGGTGCGAATAGATTAGGTGCTTCGGCCTTGATGCAGGGACTAGCTGATGGTTATTTCGTTATTCCGTATACAATAGGAGAATATTTATCTAATGAGATTAGAACTGGTCATATATCGGAAGACGCTCCTGAATTTGTAGAAGCAGAGAAGAACGTAACTGAAACCCTTCAAAAGTTTATAAATAATAAAGGAAGTCATTCCGTAGATTATTTCCATAAAAAGCTAGGTAAAATCATGTGGAATCAATGCGGTATGGCTAGAAATGAAACTGGGCTGAAACAAGCCATAGCAGAGATTCAAACTTTGAGAAAGGAATTTTGGGCTGATGTAAAAGTGCCAGGAAAGATGGATGAATTGAACCCAGAATTGGAGAAAGCTATGCGTGTCGCAGACTTTATCGAACTAGGTGAATTGATGTGTAGAGATGCCTTGATGAGAAATGAGAGCTGTGGTGGACATTTTCGTGAAGAATATCAAGACGCTGAAGGAGAAACCTTGCGTGATGATGAGAACTTCAAATTCGTAGGTGCATGGCAATTTAATGGTGTCGATTCAGACCCAAATCTTCACAAGGAAGAACTCATTTATGAGAATATCAAGATAGCGAGTAGGAATTATAAGTAGAGCTTAGCTGCTAGTTATTAGCTACTAATTTTTGTTCCTAACAAGATAGCGAACAAACAGATAACAAAAGTACCAACTGTGTATAGAATCAACTGTCCCCAAGCACCTGAATTCACCTGTTGTAAAATTTCGTAGCTGAATGTAGAGTAGGTGCTCATTCCTCCACAAATACCAATAGCAATAAGAAATTTTAGTGAATTATTTTCATTCTGTTGACTAAGATAATTCATCGTCATTCCTAATATGAAACAGGCTAGTACATTGGCGACAAGCGTATAAATAGGAAGAGTAAAATTGTATTTTGTGAGGATAGATGATAACCCATAACGTACACATCCACCGATACCACTGCCTACGAAAACATAAACAAAATTTTGCACTAGTCTATACTTGCTAATGCCTTTTCAATAATAGTCACGGCTTCCTTAATCTGAACCTCATTAATAACCAACGGTGGAGCAAAGCGAATGATATTCCCATGTGTAGGTTTTGCCAACAAGCCCAGTTCAGCCATTTTGATACAAATATTCCAGGCTGTTTGGCTATCTTCTGTATCATTAATCTCCAAGGCATTCAGTAAGCCTCTTCCTCGAATATCTCGTATCCATTTCGAATTGATTTTTCTCAATTCAGAGCGAAACAGTTCACCCATTTTCTCTGCGTTCTCTGCCATTTTTTCATCTAGGATAACTTGCAATGCCTCAATAGCTACCGCACATGCGAGCGGATTTCCACCATAAGTGGAACCATGTTCCCCGGGTTTTATACATAGCATTACTTCATCATTAGCTAATACAGCTGAAACAGGCAATACCCCACCAGACAATGCTTTGCCAAGAATTAACATATCAGGTTTTATACCTACATGGTCGCAAGCTAACATTTTCCCAGTTCGCGCTATCCCTGTTTGTACTTCATCGGCGATGAAAAGTACATTATTTTCACGGCATATTTTCGCACACGATGTTAGATATTCATCTTCAGGAATGATAATTCCAGCTTCCCCTTGAATGGGTTCGAAAATAAATCCAGCAATATTTTTATTTTGAATAATTTCAGTTTTGAAAGCCTCTAAATTTCCATATTCTACTATTTTGATATTGGGTAAATAGGGCCCAAAATCTTTTCGGCTGCTTTCTTCTGTGCTTGCAGAAATTATGGCTAGCGTTCTACCATGAAAATTTCCTGAGGCGAATAAAATGACGGCTTCATTTTGTGGAATATCCTTTTTCATGTATGCCCACTTTCTACATAGCTTCAAAGCAGTTTCTACTGCCTCAGCGCCAGAATTCATTGGCAATAACTTATCGTATCCAAATAATTTGGTTACGAATTCTTCGTATTTTCCTAATTCACTATTGTAAAAGGCACGAGAAGTTAAGGTGATTTTTTTCGCTTGATCCGTGAGAGCCTTTATGATTCTAGGATGACTATGCCCTTGATTGACTGCAGAATAGGCTGATAAAAAGTCAAAATATTTTTTACCCTCGACATCCCATACATACACACCTTCACCTCGTTCTATAACTACCGGTATGGGATGGTAATTATGCGCACCGTATTTATCTTCCAGAGATATTAACCGTTTTGATAAAGTCATAGCTTGATTCATACTTTTAACTAATAATAATGAAGAATGACTTGTCTACAACTTATCATTCAAAACTTAAAATTCTACTCTTTATGGCCAAATACCCATTTGAGCGTAGTCGCTTCCGACTTTATTCAAAGCAACGATAAATGCAGCGGTGCGCATATCGTACTGACCTTTACCTTCTTTCCACTGCTTACGGATTGTCGCATAGGATTTCGCCATGGTATCAGCCAAACCAGAATTGACGAGATCTACCTCTTCAGGTCCTTTGGTAAACATTTTGCGTTCCATTTCATCCATTTTCTTGCCAGTCATTTTTTCCAAGAGATTAGCTATGTCAGCATTATGGTCTTCTTCGTGTTTTTTCTGCATACGTCCAAAGCGAACATGTGAAAGATTTTTTAACCACTCAAAATAAGAAACTGTTACCCCACCTGCATTGATATACATATCAGGAATAATGAGCACACCTTTCTTAGCTAATATCTCTGAAGCTTCCGCAGAAACAGGCCCGTTCGCTGCTTCGCCTATAACTTTGGCCTTGATATTTTCTACATTAGCCATAGTAATTTGATTTTCGAGAGCAGCTGGAATTAGAATATCACATGCCAATTCCAAAGCATCAGAACTCTTTGCCATATTGGTAGCACCAGGGAAATTTAAAATAGATCCTGTAGCCTTTCGGTGTTGAAATACTGCATCGACATCCAATCCATTTTCATTGAAAATAGCGCCCTCATATTCAGCTATGGATATGATTTTACATCCATATTCTTGCATAAACAATGCCGAATAATAACCAACATTCCCTAGACCTTGAACCACAACTGTTTTACCTTCAAGTCCTGCTGTCATGCCTAGTTCTTTCATATCTTCTTCATAGCTAAAAACCTCTTTCAACGCATACGATACACCACGTCCAGTAGCAGCTGTTCTACCTGCTACTCCACCCAAACTTACAGGCTTGCCAGTCACACAACCGAGACCATCTAATTCACCATTATTGAATGCCATATAGGTGTCCACTATCCATGCCATTTCTCGCTCTCCAGAACCATAGTCAGGTGCAGGTACATCTAGTCCAGGACCGATAAAGTTTTTCTTAATCAATTCTGACGTATACCTTCTCGTAACTTTTTCTACGATATCAGCTGGTTCATTTTTTGAATCAATTTTGATGCCTCCCTTCGCGCCTCCAAAGGGCACGTCCACCAGAGCACACTTATAAGTCATTAAAGAAGCTAATGCCATAACCTCTTCCTGATCTACGTGCATGCTATACCGAATACCCCCTTTCGTAGGCATTCTGTGGTGGCTATGTTGTACTCTATAAGCTTCGAATACTCTTACCTTACCATCATTTCCCTTGACTGGGAATTTTAAGCGAAGTACATTGTTGCAAGCCTTGATTTGTGATAATAGTCCTTCTTCCATATTAATAAATTTGGAAGCTTTATCGGTATAGTAGCCGACACCTTCAAAAAAACTGAGTTCCTTTTTTGCTGACATTTTCTGAAAAAATTATTTTTTTAGTTGTTTAGAGATATGTAATAAAGTGGCACTAATGCCTATGAAAATGATAAATAAAACGATGACGACTACCGCAAATTTGTCACTGCTGACGACCCATTGATTGAGACTTTCCATTTAAAAAATGTATATCCTATGAATAAAGGGCAAAAATACGATTTTTCCTATGCTGGGTCTAATCTTTTTTCAACAGCTTGAGGCTAAGCAGTATGCAAGAAAGGGGGGGGTAAGCAAAACAACGCCGGGGGCATTCCGGTTGCCCTCCTTGGTTACATATTCTGAGTATAAAAGTTATAATCTTTTAAAACAGTTTTGATAAAGTCAGTATCATTGCCAGATACATTCTTAGTGCCTGTAACCTCTTCTATTTTTATACGAAGTTTTCGTAGGGTTTCCATATCTTTTTTCTTTACGGCTATAGTATAGGAATTCTTAATAATTCGAGCATCATTATCCGATAGTTTCACCACCAAATGATATATGGGCTGATAAGCCTCACCTATATCTTCGAGTATAGTACTATCGATGGTATATTTATTCTTTAATGAAATCACGGTGGTTCCAGCAGCCATATCTCCCAGCCTTTGAGATCGTTTACTTGTTACAATCGCTATGATACCTACGATGGCACTATTTGAATAGATATCTATCAACCTCATAACCCATCGAATGACATAATCGCCAAAGGAAGCCTGATACCCATCAATTTTTACAACCTTGGTCTTCATGACTCGCTTACCTATAGTTTGACCTTCGAGGAGATTTTCGAGAAACAACGTATAAAAGATTGCTGGAAGAAACAACACGACATAAATAGCCATGATTGACCAATTATCCATGTCACCTGTAAAGTCTAAATAGGATAGAAGAAAGGTGACCGTTAAGATATATGAGAATTTGATAATTTCATCGATAAGGTAGCCAAGCATTCTATCGCCAAAGGAAGCTAGATTAAAATTTATATTTACGTTTTGCGTAGTGTTAATGGCTACTTGATCCATAGTGTCTAAATAAATTTTTTTTGGTTAATATCTTTAGATATTTATATTGTCTTTTAGAGGGTAAATATAATTGACAAATTTTATATGTTGCTTTAGAATTCTTCATGTCATACATTTAACCCCCAACTTGCTTGACATTAAGGTTCGCTTAATTCTATCATGATATTGAGATAAGTTGTCTATGAAATACAATTTTCTATATATGATAATTCTATTTTTCTATCTCTTGAATAATATGGCTTATGAAAAAGAGAAATTTTATATACATTTGCCTTAATACCAGATGAGAGAAGTAGCATTTATAAAACAAAACAAAAATAAATGGGAGCAATTCGAGGCGGCCATTATGGGCAGGACACTTAAGGGTCCAGATGAAATGGCTCATCTCTATATTCATTTGGTTAATGACCTATCGTATGCTCAGACCTATTATCCCAAAAGTAATACGACTAAGTACTTAAATTTTTTAGCATCACAGATTTACCAGAAAATATATCAGACCAAGCGACAGGAATCTAATCGATTAGTTTACTTTTTTAAGGTCGAAGTGCCACTGCTCATGTATCAATATCGATACATTACCCTGTTCACATTTATACTATTTTTTACTTTTGTAGGTATTGGGGCTATTTCAGCCAAATTCGATCCAGATTTTGTAAGGTTAATTTTAGGAGATGGATATGTAAATGATACGCTTGAAAATATAGAAAACGGCAACCCTATGGCCGTATATGGTAAGGGGTCGAACTGGGGTAGTTTTATTGGCATTACATTTAATAATTTGTATGTGGGACTGCAGTGCTATGTCAATGGTATTTTTTTAGGAATGGGGACATTTTATATTTTATTATCTAATTGCATCATGCTAGGGTCATTTCAGTATTTTTTTTATGAACATAATGTGTTTATAGAAAGTATCAGGGGTATCTGGGTGCACGGCAGTATGGAAATATTTGCCATAGTCATAGAAGCCACCGCTGGGTTTATTTTAGGGTCTAGTATTCTTTTCCCTAAGACATTTTCTCGATTTAATTCTTTTAAAATAGGGTTTCGAAATTCATTTAAAATTTTATTAAGCACCATGCCTTTTACCTTTTGTGCAGGTCTTTTAGAAGGTTTTGTTACTCGATATGCCTTGGATATGCCCTTGGCTCTGAATTTAGTGATTATACTAGGTACCTTAGCCATTATTTCATTTTACTATCTTGTTTATCCCTATTTTGTAGTAAAAAAAGCAGAAAGACAGCAATCAATAGAAGCGATACCATTTATCTAAACATTATATCTAGACCTATGCATAATTCAATTCATAAACTTATATCTTTCACCTTTTAACTTTCAACTATATTATGTTTCAATTATATAGAAAAAGAACCTTTAGTGACTATCTCAATGATACCTTTTCGTTTTTAAAACTGACTGGTAAGCATTATTTTAAAAACTATACCATCCTTTGTGGAGGGCTACTTCTTATCCTAACCATATTAGCCTATATTTTAGGTAAAGCCTATATGGCGTTTATTTTCGGAAGCATTACTAATCAAAGCTTTAAAATTGAAGAACTATTTGGAGGAAACATTGCCTTATTCGTAGGTATATTATTTTTCTTTTTTATCGTGATTATCATTTTTAGTTTCCTAAGTTATCTCTACCCTATGGTTTATCTGCGTTTGTACGATGAATATGGACATGCGGAGTTTGAAACAAAGGTTATTGGCGACAGATTAAAGGCAGATATCGGTAGAACCGTCAAATTTACATTCTTAACCATTTTATTAACTTTCACGGTAGGGTTATTGCTGGTTGCTATGATGATTATCTTATTTATAACAGTTATTGGTATTCCATTCGTCTTCATCGGTATTTATGCTTTGATAGGAGTATATAATATTGCCTTTTTTTTATATGTTAATGATAGAAATACAGGTTTTGTAGAATCCTTTAAAACCGCTTTTGAATTTGTAAAGAATAACTTATGGCCTGTTGTAGGATCTAATTTTGCTATGTCTATGTTAGTTCAAATAGTTGGTTCCGTTTTTACTTTCATACCTCTTATCATAGGTATGATTTCACTATTTACTAGTCTTGAAGGATCTTCTGGAGGCTTGCCTGAAACTGCTGGATTTGCTATAGCTATGGGTATTACAATGGCAGTATCGATACTGGTCACTTATTTTCTACATAACCTAATCATTCTAAATAATGGTATGATATATTATACCATGCAAGAAACGAATAATAGCCACTCTTCAAAAAGTGAAATAGACCTCATAGGAACAGAAAGTGAATCATAAAATAGTCTTATTTTTTCTTTTTTTTACAATAGGGTTTACCCTTATCGCACAGGAAGGTGATACTACTATGGCAGTGGATACGGCCTATACCGTAGATGCTAATGATGAAGTAGGTTCTATCTCCTATACCTATCCAAGTGACATCGAGCGAAGAAAATTTGATTCAAATTTTAAAGCTAAATATAATACAGACCATTTCATCTATGAACCCAAGGTTCAAAAATATAGTCAGTGGGATCAGTTTAAAGAATGGTTTTTTCGGTGGCTTCGTGAGTTTTTTGATTTGCAAGACAAGAATGCTGCCTCGGAGTGGTTCGAATATTTGCAATATTTTTTAGCCTTTCTTTTAGTCACAGTTGTTGCATTTTTTATAATTAAAGCTATTATTAATAAAGAGGGAGGTTGGATTTTTGGTAGAGATAGTAAAACGGACACTATTGATCAACATAATGTGGAAGAAAAACTCCATCTTGCTAATTTTAGTGAACTATTGACAAATGCTAAAAGAAAGAATGACTATCGCCTTGCTATTCGATTTTATTATTTATGGTTATTGAGAAAATTATCCGATAAGAAAGTCATACAATGGGATATTAATAAGACGAATATGGATTATCTCTATGAGATAAAGAATAAAACACTTCGCGAGAGGTATAGTTATCATTGCTATGTTTATGATTATATATGGTATGGTGAATTTGATATGAGCGAGACCGAATTTATAAAAGCAGAAATGAGTTTTAATGAAACTTTTAAAAGCATAGATGGACAATAGACTGAAGATATATGTTGCTATCTTGATTCTGATTTTTTTCGGAATAGCTTTTATGGAGTTTAATCGGCCCCGTGAGATAGACTGGAGACCACACTTTACCACAAATAAAAAATCTCCTTACGGACTTTATATTCTCGATAAAGAGCTGAAAAACCTATTAGGTGGAGTTTATATTGAAAAGCTCAATGAGACTCCATATGAGTTTTTTGATAGGCATTTCGATTATGATTCCTCTATATCCAATTATACCATCAGAGGGACTTATTTCTCTGTAGAACATGAGAACAAACTAGATGATCAATCTGCTACAGAGGTGTTATATTTCGTATCGAGAGGTAACGAAGCTTTTCTATCAGCTACTAGTTTTTCTGAGGTGCTGCTGGATTCGCTTAATATTAAGCTGGATTTTGATTATGGATTTAATGATACGGTGCATGTTAGTTTGAATTTTGTAGATTCGAATAGTTATCCTATCAATAAAGTCAATTACGTTTCTTACTTCGATTCGATTGATACAAGTAAGGTGAGTATATTAGGTCATTTAGTTGCCCACAGGGGAGATACGGTTTCCAATCATATAAATTTTATACGTGTAGCGCATGGGGAAGGCTATATTTATCTCCATAGTCTGCCTGATATATTCACTAATTATCAGCTTTTAAAAGGTAGAAATCATCAGCATACATCCGCGGTATTATCTTTTATTCAAAATTCGAAACCTATATACTGGAATACCAATGAATACGGAAGAGGCGAAAAGTCAGATACTCCGCTACGTGTAATCTTAGAACATGACTCGCTACGATGGGCTTGGTATTTTTTACTGATAGGATTTATCTTGTATCTCATCTTTAATGCCAAGCGAAAACAACGTATAATTCCTATCATACCTGCGGTGCAGAATACGACAGTAGATTTTACGAAAACCATAGCCAATATGTATTTTCAGGAGAGTCATTTTAAGACGGTCATAGATAAGCGAGTCATCTATTTTCTGGAAAGAGTGCGCACAGAGTTCCATTTAGATACCCAAAAACTAGATGAGAAGTTTATACATAAGCTTCAATTAAAATCAGGTAGATCAAAGGAACTCATAGAGAAAATTGTCAAAAAGATAACGAATAAAAAAATGAATCGATATTTGTCAGAAAATGACTTGGTTGAATTAAACGGATTGCTCGAAGAATTTTGGATAGGGAAGTAGTGAATTTGAAAATGAGTGTTAATGTGAAGATGTGATAATTTGAAAATTTGAAAATGATTGTGATGTGATATTTTTAATGAGTTAATGCACAGATAAGTAATGTTAGTTAGTATTCGACGCCGTAGGCGAAATGAATAAATAAATTAGTGAACATTCGTGTAATTCGTGGCAAAAATAGATGTGAAGATGTGATAATTTGAAAATATGAAAATTTGAAAATGATTGAGATGTGAAATTTTGTAATGAGTTAATGCACAGATAAGTAATGTTAGTTAGTATTCGACGCCGTAGGCGAAATGAATAAATAAATTAGTGAACATTCGTGCAATTCGTGGCAAAAATAGATTTGAAGATGTGATAATTTGATAATTTGAAAATGATTGTGATGTGATATTTTGTAATGAGTAAATGCACAGATTAGTGATATTCGTGAGTATTCGACGTCGCAGGTGAATTGAATAAATAAATTAGTGAACATTCGTGCAATTCGTGGCAAAAATAGATTTGAAGATGTGATAATTTGATAATTTGAAAATGATTGTGATGTGATATTTTGTAATGAGTAAATGCACAGATTAATGATATTCGTGAGTATTCGACGCCGTAGGCGAAATGAATAAATAAATTAGTGAACATTCGTGCAATTCGTGGCAAAAATGGATTTGATGGTGGGCAGAAATGATTATTGATAGTAAATTTGAAAATTTAAAAAGATATATAATGATGAAATTAACTCCTAACCAAATCTTGACTTATGGCTATAAAAACTCACTACTAAATATATTACATACAGTACAACCTACATGTCATAAAAATTAAAACATAAACATATGGAAAATAATAATTCTCTAGAACAGTCTCAAAATATGGAGCAAAACACTGACTTGAACTTCAAGAATCGAATTGACTTATCTGAATTGCAAAGAGCAGTAACCGATATCAAAACTGAAGTAGGCAAAGTCATCGTAGGACAAGAAAAAATGATAGACCGCATACTAGTCGCTATGCTAGCAAATGGGCATATCCTTCTCGAAGGTGTCCCTGGAGTGGCTAAAACGATTACTGCTAAATTGATATCTAAAACGATAGATATTGGATTTTCTAGAATTCAGTTTACCCCGGATCTTATGCCTTCGGATATTTTAGGTACCTCGGTATTTAATCTAAAGACGACAGAGTTTGAATTTAAAAAAGGTCCTGTTTTCTCCAATCTGATTCTCATAGACGAAATCAATAGAGCGCCTGCTAAAACCCAAGCTGCACTATTTGAGGTCATGGAAGAAAGGCAAATAAGTATCGATGGTCATAAATATACTATGGATCAGCCATTCTTAGTCATAGCTACACAAAACCCAATAGAACAAGAAGGAACGTATCGACTGCCAGAAGCTCAACTTGATAGATTTTTATTTAAAATCAATATCGATTATCCTAGCTTAGAAGAAGAGGTAAATATTTTGATGCGCGAACATGAATTGCAAAGTGAGGATAAATTAAATCAAGTAGTAAAAGTTATCAGTGGTAATCAGCTAAAAGCGTTTCAGGGAATAGTGAAACAAATAGTCGTTGAAAAAAATCTAATGGAGTACATCGCTAGAATCGTGTCGAATACAAGAGAGAATTCGTTCTTATATCTAGGCGCTTCTCCGAGAGCATCGATATCCATATTGAATGCCGCTAAGGGATATGCCGCTCTGAGAGGAAGAGATTTTGTGACACCAGATGATATTAAAGAGGCAGCTATTCCAGTATTGCAGCACAGAGTGGTCGTAGCTCCTGAGCGTGAAATGGAAGGGATGACTGGTCAGGAAATTATCGTTCAAATTTTAGAAACGATTGAAGTACCTCGTTAGTATTCAGTTTTCAGCTAGGTATTCCTTAGATAGTTATCATGAAGTTTTTTAAGCAGCTTTATTTAAATCATCTCTTTTTCGGTTTTATCCTTTTGATAATTATAGGCTTTGCTATTTCCTTTATATTTCATGGGCTTTATATGATTATCTGGTATTTGTTTGCCACCTTGATGATTTTCGTCGTTACAGATATTTTATTATTGTTTGGAAAAAGAAATGGATTGATCGGACATCGAACTTGTCCTGAGAAATTTTCCAATGGTGATCAAAATGAAATTTTAGTGACACTAGAAAATAATTATACCTTTTCTATCGCTACGAATACGATTGATGAAATTCCTTTTCAATTTCAGATGCGCAACTTTAGTATTAAGGAAAAAATAAAAGCAAAAAAAACGATTGATTTTACCTATAAACTTCGTCCTACAGAGCGCGGAGAGTATGTTTTCGGTAACTTAAACGTCTATGTTTCATCTCCACTGGGTTTGGCATCCAGAAGATTTACCTTCGCTGCCGGGGAGATGATTCCTACTTATCCCTCTTTTCTTCAATTAAAGAAGTATGATTTACTGGCTTTTTCCAATAATCTACATCAATATGGAACCAAGAAGGTAAGACGAGTCGGATATTCCATGGAATTTGAACAAATAAAGGAATATGTGCAGGGAGACGATATACGCACCCTCAACTGGAAAGCTACTGCCAAGAAAAATGCACTCATGGTCAATCAATATCAGACAGAGCGATCCCAGACCATTTATATGGTCATAGATAAAGGAAGAGTAATGAAAATGCCTTTTAATGGTTTATCACTCTTAGATTATGCCATCAATGCTACCTTGGTATTAAGTAATATTGTTTTGAAAAAAGATGACAGAGCAGGAATGTTTAGCTTCGCTAAAAAAGTGGAGAATAGGGTAGTGGCAGAGAAACGAGGTTCGCAGATGAATAAACTACTAGAAGCATTATATAACGTAGAAACTAATTTTCAGGAAAGCGATTTTGGTCGCCTATATATAGATATAAAAAAACATATACAGCATAGAAGCTTGATCATGTTATATACCAATTTTGAAACTATGGATGGGCTTTATCGTCAGCTACCTTATTTGAAGGGGATAGCCAAAAATCACCTTTTAGTGGTTGTATTTTTTCAGAATACAGAGCTGCACGATCTCGTAAATCAAAGAGCTAAAAACGTGCAGGAAGTTTATGACAAAGCCATAGCAGAGAAATTTATCTTTGAGAAAAAACTTATAGTCAACGAACTACGAAAGTATGGTATCTATTCCTTACTCACCAGACCAGAAGACCTTACTGTGGATAGTATCAATAAGTATTTGGAGATTAAGACGAGAGGGTTGATATGATAAATTTGAAAATTGTTTAATTTGAAAATTTGAAAATGATTGTTTATGTGAAGATGAGTTAATGTGGAAATGTGATGATTTGAAAATGGACTCAATTCGTGAACATTCGACGCCGTAGGCGAAATAAATAAAGTTAGTGTGAATTCGTGTCATTCGTGGCAAAAATAGATTTGAAGATGTGAAAATTTGAAAATGATTGTTGATGCGATGATGAGTTAATGTTGAAATGTGATGATTTGAAAATGGACTCAATTCGTAAACATTCGACGCCATAGGCGAAACAAAATAGAATTAGTGTGAATTCATGACATTCGTGGCAAAAATAGATTTGAAGATGTGAAAATATGAAAATGATTGTTGATGTGAAGATGAGTTAATGTGGAAATGTGATGATTTGAAAATGGACACAATTCGTGAACATTCGACGCCATAGGCGAAACAAAATAGAATTAGTGTGAATTCGTGACATTCGTGGCAAAAAAATTATGATTCGATTTGAAAAATTGTCATTTAAATATGATTTCTCCTTCGAGTCTTAGTGGCTAAAAATCTCTGCTTCTATTTTATGAAATTAGTTTCAATTCCCCATTTTCTATCCATATTTTCTTCGTGGAAATTTCATTGACATCTTCGTTATAGTGATCGGTGATAACAATTCCTTTCATTTTACTCTTTTCAACGATTAATTTTTTGACTGCGTCCTTATGTAAAGGTGCTAAGAGTGAGAAAGGTTCATCTAGGAGAATAAATGGATGCCATAGATTTAAAATGACGATAATTTCAACATATCGTGCAGCTCCATGTGACAACTCGCTCATTTTTTTGAGGCTATAATCTGCTACATAAGGCAAGGAGAAAAGCGGTTTTTGCTGCTCATGCGTTTTATACATCATAGCGATAATTTCACTAGGAGTGAGGCCGCGTGGCAGAAAACTATCCTGAGGTAGCATGGCTATCAGACTCGTTTTTGGAGAAAGTTTGCTTAGCTTTTCTCCATTTTTAGACCAGTCTAATTTATCGGCATTGTGTGTGCCAAAGAGCGATTTCAGCAGGGTAGATTTACCACAGCCGTTTTCACCTTCCATGGCTAGTACTTCTCCTGTCTGAATAGAGAAACTTCCATTTTCAATGAGCCTGCGTCTCCCATGGCTTATACTTAGGCTATGAACATCAATTTGGAGCATTGGACGAAGAGATATAGGATGAAAGAAAATAGGACATTGGCTAGCATCGTTTTGAGCATGAGTTCTGCTTTTGTATAGCCGTAGTTATAATAGAAATAATATTCATGCCCTTTGTGATATTGATAGGCAATAAATGATACCAAACTACCAAAGGTGCAAAAGCATATAAAAAAATTACCTACAAATCCTACTAAGGCAGAAAAGATAAAATTATAGATAAAGGTACTACGGTAATAATGGAGGAAAAGGCTGTGCATCATGAGTTTTTAAAAGTTGTGATTTTATATTGAATAGCTCAGAGTTTGTCTCTACAAAAAAAAGACTGTCATTTCAGACAGCCTCCATTGTAAACCCTTTAAAATTATAATAATAACTACTCCGCTGGCGGTGTAGTATTGCCTGTATTGGGGAAAAATTGTTTGAGGTAGTTTTGCTTTTCCGAAAAGCCTGGGGTATTCGTCCCTGCTTTGTATTTCGTATAGTCATAGTCAGTCAGTGCATCGTGATAGTTATCATAGTCATGTACTATTTTAAAATCTGTAATGAGGCGCATGAGGCTCTGAATTTTATCCGCTCTCGTATCGGCGAATTGTCGATCGGCATAGTCCGCCTCAAACTCTGCCCAGTCGATGTCAGAACTTTGGAGATAGGGCTGATTTTTATGAAAATCCATGATACCATTGACCAATAGCTTGTTCTTTTCATTGATACTACCATATCGACCACGTTCTTCGTCAGTGAGGTTTGAGTAATAGCAGTAGCTATGGTTATGAGATCGTCTAAGGCTTTGTCAAAGTCTGCAATCTGTGTAGCGGTAATGTGTATCTTATCTAAATTGTTTAATGGCATAGTCCAAAAGTTTAAATGGTTATAAAATTTAATATCAATTGTATAACGTGAACTATTTTGATTTTAGTATAGTTAAAAATACTTAGTGATAACATAAGCAAACCCAGCAGCCGTGCCTAGCCTTTAGGTGCAGAGGTGGTCGTTTTAGCGACCAAGGCTAAAGCTTTAAGAAAACGACTTAAAACTTTAGGTAAAATCGCCAAAGTTTTAAGATACTATGTATAAAGCTTTAGACAAATTCGTTAAAATTTTAAGCCTCATGGATAAAATTTTAACGGACTTAGCTAAACGAACCACCTCGGAGGGTAAAACTTAGGGTTTTTAGCCATGAATATATAAAATTAAAATACCAAAAATTAGACTAAAAGACCTATTTTTATCTCAGAAAAAAAATAACATAAAAAAAAACGAAAAACGAAGCACCCAAATAGTCGCTATTTTAGGTATTATATAGTACTCAAAAAAGCAAATAAAGAAAGAAAAGCGGAATACTTTTTACCCTATAGCGTCCACCAGATGTCGGTCAATCCTCCAGAGACGGACAAGCACAAAAATATACCGCATATCCAAACTACATAAAACACCATTCGCTTGAACTATCGTACAACTCGGTGTTGACATTATACAAAAACGATAGACTTTAAGTATTTTATACTTAATTTTGTACAACGTCAACACCCCCCTCGTTATACTATACTATTATGAAAATCAGCGTACTTCTAATAAGCATTTTTTTTACTTGTTGTCAACAAAAGGAACAAGGTCAAAATGCTATTCTACTTGAAAAAATTGTTTCATATAATAATACAACCTTAATTGATAGTATTGTTCAAGGCAATAGTGAATTCTACATTTTGGACTCTGTTAAAAGGCAAAGCTACTTTCCTCTTTGTTATGTTGGTAAAATTAAAGACACTTATCTGCTAACTGAAGATTGTGGTTTCACAAGTGAAAATTGTGGTTCAGCAGGGGCAGAGCAACCTGAAGTTAATCTTAAAATATTTGTCGATACAAATTTTAAACTTTTTTACTATATTAACAAAGAACATTATATAAGCCAAAAGTCAAGTAAAGTTCAAAAAAACATTATTTACAACACATTTCCCATATTTATAACAAATCTAAAAGATTCTTGTATAGGTTTTCCAACCTATAGAGATATTGGGTATATGGTCAGACAGGTAAAGGCAAAAAATGGAAAATGGATAGATATTGAAACCTCCAAAAACTATAAGTGTTCAACGGATGGAAATTTAGACTATATAAAACCGAAACAAATTTTTATAGCAAAACTTTTAAGATATGAAGGTAGTGCCAAAAGAGAGTTTAGATTAAAATTCCAAAGATATGAAACAACAGTATATTCAAATATATTTACCGATTATGTAGATGAAGAAAAACTATTAAAATTACTGCAAAAAATAGAATCGTATAACTGACAGTCTGCTAAAAGTGTGGGTGAAGGAGTTTAAATAATTTGCAGCTGGGTATCGAAATGGTGTATTTTTGTATAAAGTTCGGGATGGTTAAGCCACACCAGAAGGCTGCCGGGCGTCAAACTGTCTAAAAACTCCCATGCTTTTGTGGAAATGATGATAAGTTTTAGATGAGATGGAATCTAAAGATGCGATCTTCGATGCCATGAAATATATACAAGGTAAAGACAGAAGTCAATCCATACTTTTTCCT